>CAYSOD010000047.1:0-14047 GCA_964432385.1 uncultured Rubrivivax sp. | reverse complement strand
CGTAGGTCCAGAGGGTCAGTTGCATGCCGTTCGGTGCCTGTTGCGGGTTCGGCCGGTCAGGCGGCCAGCAGCTCGCGCCGGCGCAGCGGGCGGGCAAACAGTTCGGCCAGGTCGGCCGCCTGCTCGTAGCCATGGATGGGCGAGAACACCAGCTCGATGGCCCACTTGGTGGTCAGTCCCTCGGCCTCCAGCGGGTTGGCTAGGCCCAGGCCGCACACGGTGATGTCGGGCCGCTCGGCGCGGCAGCGGTCCAGCTGGCGTTCCACGTCCTGGCCTTCGCTCAGACGGGTGCCCGCAGGCAACCAGGCCAGCTCCTGCGCCAGATGCTCGCGGTGCAGGTAGGGTGTGCCCACCTCGGTCAGCACCATGCCCAGCTCGCGTGACAGGAAGCGTGCGATGGGCAGCTCCAGCTGCGAGTCCGGGAAGAAGAACAGGCTGCGCCCCTGCAGCGCCTGGCGCTGGCGGGCCAGGGCCACCTCCGCCCGGGCGCGCGCGCTGACGGTGACCTCGGCCACGGTGGCAGCCGAGATGCCGAAGGCCGCCGCAGCCGCCTCGAGCCAGGCCGAGGTGCCTTCGACACCGATGGGGAAGGGCGCCGCGATGCGTTGTGCGCCGCGTTCTTCCAGGGCGCGGGCCGTGTCGCCCAGGAAGGGCTGGGCCAGCAGGTAGCGGGTGCCCGGGCCGATGACGGGCATGCGCTGGGCGTTGCGTGCCGGCAGGAAGGCGGCGGCCGGCACGCCAATGCGCGCGAGCAGCCCCGCGAGCTGGTCTTCCACAACGTCAGGCAAGGTGCCCACCACCACCAGGGGGGAGGCCTGGCGCTCGGCGCCGCCTTCCGGGGGCGTGGTGCCCAGCACCGGCACCAGCGAGGTGAGGCAGGCGTCCTCACCCTGGGTGAAGGTGGTCTCGATGCCGCTGCCGGAATAGTTCAGCACCCGCACCTGCGGCAAGAACTGGCGCGACAGGCGCTCAGCGGCGCGTGACAGATCCAGCTTGATCACTTCCGACGGGCAGGAACCCACCAGGAACAGGGTCTTGATGTCGGGTCGGCGCGACAGCAGGCGCTGCACCACGCGGTCGAGCTCGTCGTTGGCGTCCGCCAGGCCGGCCAGGTCGCGCTCGTCCAGGATGGCCGTGGCAAACCGAGGTTCGGCAAAGATCATCACGCCGGCCGCGGACTGCACCAGGTGCGCGCAGGTGCGCGAGCCCACCACCAGGAAGAAAGCGTCCTGGATTTTGCGGTGCAGCCAGACGATGCCTGTCAGCCCGCAAAACACCTCGCGCTGGCCGCGCTCGCGCAGCACCGGGGCGTCGGCGCAGCCGCCGTCGGCCTGGGTGTGCACATGCAGGGGAATCACCGCACTCATCGCGCCCCCTCGGCGGTGGCTTGTGTGAGCGGCAGGTCTTTGGCGGCGGCGTGGGTGGCGGGCTTGCCCGCATGCCGCTCGGCATCACTTTGCAGCCGGGCCGCGCGAAGCTTGAGCAGGAATTGCGTGGCGTTGACCACGTAGGTGGCATAGGCGGCCAGGGCCAGCCACATCTGGCCGCGGGCCCCCAGGGCGCCCTGCCACAGAGCCAGCAAGTAGGCGGTGTGCAGGGCCAGCACCAGCATGCTGAAGACGTCTTCCCAGTAGAAGGCGGGGGCAAAGAGCCAGACGTCGAAGACCACCTTTTCCCAGATGCAGCCCGTCACCATGATGGTGTAAAGCAGTGCGGTCTTCACCACGATGGAGGCTGTGGCCATGCCGAAACCCTCGCCCGTGGCCAGGTAGCGCAGCACCAGCACCAGGCTCACGGCAAAGGCCAGGAATTGCACTGGCGCCAGCAGGCCCTGGACCAAGGTCCAGCGGCTGGCGTCGCGGCGAGCGCGCTGTTCAGGGGTGTAAAGGGCGACGGGCGCCTTGTCGGCTTGGGGCATCAGGGCACGGGGCTTCCGAGTGGTGGAGGCCAGCGTAGGCGCAAGAAGCCGTTGTGTCAATCCGAATTGACGTCATCCCCACTTGACATCTCTGGATTGGGCCTTGATCATCGGCCCATGGTCCAAAGTGGGCCGGTGAGGCGGTTTCCTCGGGAAGCCCGCGTTACGGCAGGGGGTCTGGCACGGGCAGGGAGGTTCGTGCGGAGGCCTCAAGATCGTCGGAGATCAGGGTAAACACTGATCTGAAGGCTTCTTGTCTTGGAGGACAAGGTGTACAACCCAGACAACTTTCGACGGAAGTTGCGGGATCGGGCGGCCGATGAGGGTGACGGCCGATCCGGCCAAGACGGGGATCCGTCCAGCACGCTGTCGGTGAGCGCGATGGCGGCTTCGGCGGCTCATCCCGTCTTTGGCCGGTTCGCTCGGCGCCCCGAACTGCCAGTGGACGCCCCGCCGCCGGGTGGGCAGGAGGCTGACCACCGGCGGCGGCAGGTCTCGGACCGCCTTCATCTCGTGCCGCCGGCCACCTTGCCGCAGGCGCTGGACCGGCGTGAGCGGGTGGCGCGGCTGTTTGCGGCGCTGGAAGACCATGTCATTCCTCATTTGGTGAAGTACCATGAGGTGGCATCTCCCGTCCCCGCCATGAAGCCTACCGAGGCCGAGTTCGAAGAGTTCTTCGGCCACCTACTCGAAGATCAGGAATCCGGTTTCGTCGAGGCGATCCACCGGATGATCGGGCGCGGCCTGTCGGTGGAGTCCATCTACCTGAACTTGCTGGTGCCCTGCGCGGTGCGCATGGGTCAGCGCTGGGTGGATGATTGCTCGGATTTCGTGGCCGTCACCGTGGCCGTGGGCCGCTTGCAGGCCTTGCTGCGGCAGTTCAGTGGTGACTTCTGCGCGGAAGTGCAGCGTCCGCCCTCGGGGCGGCGCATCCTGCTGTCACAGCCGGATGACGAGACCCACATGTTCGGCTTGTCCGTGGTCGCGGAGTTCTTCCGCCGTGACGGCTGGGACGTGGTGGGTGGCGTGGCCGGATCCGGCATCGACCCGGTGCTCAGCGTTCGCAATGAATGGTTCGACGCCGTGGGTTTGTCGGTGGGCAGTGAGTTGAAGCTGCCCTGGCTGAGCGAGCGCATCGTGGCCTTGCGCCAGGCGTCATGCAATCCAGAACTGGTGGTGATGGTCGGCGGACCCTTGTTCTCGGCCGACCCGGACAGGGTGCGGCAGGTGGGGGCGGACCTGACGGCAGGCGCCGAAGCCGCACCGGCGATGGCTGAAAGAATACTGGCGCAGAAGGGCTCGGTCGCGCGCCGGCCCGGGTCATCAAGCTCTCAAACCTAGTGCAATGCTCGACAACATGGGTGGTTTTCGCATCCAACGGTCTGGAAAGTCCGGCAGGGACTCCGGGCCTCACGTGGTGAGGACCTGATGGCAGACAACCTGTTCATCGGCGACCTGGACCCCAAGGCAGCGGTGCGCCTGGTGGAGTCCACCAGTGATCTGGTGGTGTTGCTTGACGCGGCCGGCCGGGTGCTGGAGGTGGCGGTCCACGACGCCAGCCTAACGGGCTTGGGCGCCAACGCCTGGGTGGGCAAGGCCTGGGTCGAGACCGTCACCATCGAGAGCCGGGAGAAGATCCAGGCCTCCTTGAAGGACGCCGAGCACGCCATGCCTTCACGCTGGCGACAGGTCAACCACCCGGTGGCCGGCGCCGACGATCTGCCCGTGCTGTACATGACCGTTCCGGTGCAGGGCGAGTCCGCCGGAGCGGCGCGCATGGTGGCCTTCGGGCGCGATCTGCGCAGCACCGTGGCCTTGCAGCGCCGTCTCGTGGAAGCCCAGCAGACCATGGAGCGCGACTATTGGCGCTTCCGCGAGGCCGACACCCGCTACCGGCATCTGTTGCAAACCAGCCACGAAGTCTTGCTGGTGGTGGACGGTCAGACGCAGCGCGTGGTGGAGGCCAACCCCGCCGCCGAGGCGCTGGTAGGCAAGTCGCGCAGCGGGGTGGTGGGGATGAGCCTGCCGGCGCTGTTCGACGACGCTTCGGCCGAACCCTTGCAGAGCTTGCTGGCGGCCGCACGTGCGGTGGGCAAGCGCGACGCCGTGCGGCTGACCCTGGCTGAAGGGGGCACGGCGGCGTCGGTGTCGGCCACCTTGTTCCGACAAGACCAACTGCCTTTCATGCTGGTGCGGGTGCTGCCGGCTGCCAAGGGCGCTTCTGGCGCAGGCGCGCCTGCGGTACACGGCCCTGCCTCGGCGGTCCTGCAGGGTCTTTACCAGGCCTATGCAGCCCAGGCCTCGGATGGTCTGGTCTTCACGGATGCCCAGGGCCGCATCGTCTCGGCCAACCGCACCTTCGCCCTGATGGCGCAGCTGAGCGCCGAGGAGCAGGCCCGTGGTGAGATGCTGGACCGCTGGCTGGGCCGCACGGGCGTCGAATTGAGCGTGTTGGTCACCAACCTGCGCCAACGCGGTTCCGTGGGCCTGTTCACCACGGCACTTCGCGGAGAGTTCGGGGCGCAGATCGACGTCGAGATCTCGGCCTCTGTCCTGACCCTGCCCGACGGCCCTCGGCTTGGCTTTGCCATCCGCGACATCAGCCGGCGCCTGCAAGGCGAGGAACGCACGCCTGACAGGGTCTCCCGCTCGGTCAGCGAATTGACGGAACTGGTCGGGCGCGTACCGCTGAAGGACATCGTCAGCGAGACCACCGAGCTGATCGAACAGCTGTGCATCGAAGCCGCCTTGCAGATGACGCACGGCAACCGTGCATCGGCAGCACAACTGTTGGGGCTGTCCCGCCAGAGCCTGTACGTCAAGCTCAACCGCTTTGGCATGGGCGGCCATGGCGGCAGCGACACCGATGACGAGCGACCTGCTGTAAACATCGATTGACACAATGAAGTGTCACGTGCAGTATGGGCCATGGCTCATGCCGCACACGCCGACTCGCTGCCCGCCCCCTCGGCCATCGCCGAGTTGCTCAAGCCCATCACCTGGTTTCCGCCCATGTGGGCGTTTGCCTGCGGCGTGGTGGCCTCGGGCCAGCCTTTGGCGGATCATGTCGGTCTCGTGGCCGCGGGGGTGTTGCTGGCCGGGCCCTTCGTCTGCGCCACCAGCCAGGCGGTCAACGACTGGTTCGACCGCCATGTGGACGCCATCAACGAGCCCCACCGCCCCATTCCCTCCGGCCGCATGCCGGGCCGCTGGGGCTTGTATGTCGCGCTGATCTGGACGGTTCTATCGCTGCTGCTGTCCACCACCTTGGGGCCCTGGGGCTTTGGCGCGGCGGTCGTGGGCCTGGCCCTGGCCTGGGCCTACAGCGCCCCGCCTGTACGGCTCAAGCGCAACGGTTGGTGGGGCAATGCCGCCTGCGGCCTGTCCTATGAGGGTTTGGCCTGGGTCACGGGCGCGGCCGTGATGGCCGGCGGCCAGATGCCGGCGGTGCCCTCCATGGTTCTGGCCCTGCTGTACAGCCTTGGCGCCCACGGCATCATGACGCTCAACGACTTCAAGTCCATCGAGGGCGACCGCCGCATGGGCATCGCCTCCCTGCCGGTGCAGCTGGGCCCACGGGGCGCCGCCTGGGCGGCCTGTGCCACGATGGTGCTGGCGCAAGGGGCGGTCGTGGCCTGCCTCGTGGCCTGGGGGCACCCTCTGCACGCGGCGGCCATCGTCGCTTGTGTGGGGGTGCAGGCCCTGATGATGCGGCGCTTTCTGGGTAAGCCTGTGGCCCGGGCGCTCTGGCTGAGCGGCGTGGGTGTCCCGCTGTACGTGGCCGGCATGATGATCAGCGCCTTCGCGCTGCGCGGGGGGGTGCAGTGAGCTGGCTCGGCATCTTTCGTCTGGCCCTGGTGCAGATGGCCCTGGGCGCCATCGTCGTGCTGACCACGTCCACGCTTAACCGTCTCATGGCGGTGGAACTCATGCTGCCGGCGCTGGTGCCGGGGTTGCTCGTGGGTTTGCATCACGCCGTGCAGATGACCCGGCCGCGCATGGGCTTCGGCTCCGATGTGGGCGGCCGCCGCACACCCTGGATCGCGGGCGGCATGGCGGTGCTGGCGCTGGGCGGGTTCTTGGCGGCCGTGGCCACCGCCTGGATGAGCACGGACCGGCTGGCCGGCCTGTGCCTGGCGGTGCTGGGTTATGCCCTGGTGGGTTTGGGGGTCAGTGCTGCAGGCACCTCCTTGCTGGTGTTGCTGGCCAAGCAGGTTCATGAAGAGCGCCGCGCCGCCGCCGCCACGGTGGTGTGGGTTCTGATGATCGTGGGCTTTGCTGTCACGGCGGGCCTGGCCGGTCGCTGGCTCGACCCTTACTCGCCCGGCAGGCTGGTGGCAGTGTCCGGTACGGTCTCCCTCATCGCGCTGGCCGTGGCCTGGGCCGCCCTGTGGGGTGTGGAACAGCAGGGCCAGTCACCGACGACGCCCGCCCAAGACAAGCCGCCGTTCCGCGCCGCGCTGGCCCAGGTGTGGGGGGAGCCTGATGCGCGCCGATTCACCATCTTCGTCTTTGTCTCCATGGTCGCCTACAGCGCGCAGGACCTGATCCTGGAGCCCTTTGCCGGCATACGCTTCGGCTTCACGCCCGGTGAAAGTACCCAACTGTCGGGCGTGCAGCATGGCGGCACCCTGGCGGGCATGTTGCTGGGCGCGCTGGCCGGCCGGCGCTGGGGCGCCCTGTCCTTCGGTTCTCTTCGCGCCTGGATCGTGGGGGGTTGTCTGGCCTCGGCCGTGGCGCTGGCGGGCCTGGTGGTGGGCGACTGGCGCGGCGGCGTGGACTGGCCCGTGCGTGCGAATGTCTTCGCGCTGGGCGTGGCCAATGGGGCCTTCTCGATTGCCGCCATCGGCTCCATGATGGCTTTGGCCAGCCAGGGGCGCGCCTCGAGAGAGGGGGTGCGCATGGGCCTGTGGGGCGCCGCGCAGGCCACGGGCTTTGCGCTGGGAGGCCTGCTGGGCACGGCCTCGAGCGATCTGGCGCACTGGCTCATCGGGTCGCAGGTGGCGGCCTACGTCAGCGTGTTCGGGGCAGAGGCCCTGCTGTTCGTGCTCTCAGCCGCGCTGGCCCTGCGCATCGCCATGCCCGCACCGCGGCAGGTTCGGGGCCCCCGCAGCGCCAAGGTCACCCGCAACCCTGCCCTTCCGATCACCTCCGTCGAGGATCGCCATGAACGAATCGCACACCTTTGATGTCATCGTCGTGGGCGGAGGTCCTGCCGGGGCCACCGCTGCACATGATCTGGCCCGCCAGGGCCGCTCTGTTCTGCTGCTGGACCGGGCAGGGCGGATCAAGCCTTGCGGCGGGGCCATCCCGCCGCGGTTGATTAAGGACTTCGACATCCCGGACCACCTGCTGGTGGCCAAGATCCGTTGTGCCCGCATGGTCTCGCCCAGCGACCGTCAAGTGGACATCCCCATCGACGGTGGGTTTGTCGGCATGGTCGACCGCGACGTCTTCGATGAGTGGCTGCGCGAGCGGGCTGCCCAGGCTGGGGCCGTGCGCCGCATCGGCACTTTCGACAAGCTCACCCGCGATGCAGAGGGCTTCAGCGTGGTGCACTTCACTGCCCGCGCCAGCCAGACGGGCGTGGAGATTGGCGCTTGCAGCGCGCGCGCGCGCTGCGTCATCGGGGCTGACGGTGCCCGCTCCGAGGTGGCGCGCCAGGCCGTTCCGGGTGCAGAGCGCACGTCTTACGTCTTTGCGTACCACGAGATCGTGGGCAAGCCCCAGAGCCCGCCCCCGGGCTATGACGGCGCGCGCTGCGACGTGGTCTACAACGGCACCTACTCGCCGGATTTCTATGGCTGGGTCTTCCCCCATGGCGACACCCTGAGCGTGGGTACCGGTAGCGCCGACAAGGGCTTTTCCTTGCGGGGCGCCACGGCCGGCCTGCGCCGGGCGGCGGGCCTGCAGGACGCGCCGACGCTGCGCCGTGAGGGCGCGCCCATTCCCATGAAGCCTCTACCCCGGTGGGACAACGGCCGCGACGTGGTGCTGGCGGGCGATGCGGCCGGTGTGGTGGCGCCAGCTTCGGGCGAGGGCATCTACTACGCCATGGCCTGCGGCCGGATGGTGGGCGAGTCGGTGCACGAGTTCTTGCGCACCGGCCAGGCCAGCGCCCTGGCCACGGCCCGCAAGCGCTTCCTGCGCACGCATGGCAAGGTCTTCTGGGTGCTCGGTATCATGCAGCGCTTCTGGTACAGCAGCGACAAACGTCGTGAGAGGTTCGTGGCCATCTGCCGCGATCGCGACGTGCAGCAGCTGACGTTCGAGGCGTACATGAACAAGGAACTCGTCCGCGCGCGCCCGATGGCGCACGTGCGGATCTTCTTCAAGGACATGGCGCACCTGCTCGGGCTGGCCCGGGTATGACGCACCATGGCCGGGCCGGCTGAGGCACGGCCGGGCAGCACTGGCCGCGGCGAGTTGCCCTCACCCCGGGTGCCACCCCGCGTCTACGGCGTGGCCGCGATCATCGCGGTGCTGGTGGCTGCCGTGGGTGGTTTGGCCACCGATCTCGGGCCCTGGTATCAAGGCCTGGTGCAGCCGCCTTGGAAACCCCCGGACGTCGTCTTCGGTCCGGTGTGGACCCTGCTGTACACCCTGACCGCTTGGGCGGGCGCCCGCGCTTGGTGGCTCTCCGGGGTCCACGCTTGCCCGGGGTGGCGACAGCAGCGCAGGGTCCTGGGTGCCTTCTTGCTCAACGCCTTGCTCAATGTGGCGTGGAGCGTGATCTTCTTTCTCGCCCAGCGTCCTGACTGGGCCCTGGTGGAGATCGTGCTGCTGACAGCCTCGGTGGTGGGGCTGATCGTGGTCTGCGCCGGCATCGACAGGCTGGCCGCGAAGTTGCTGGTGCCCTATCTCGTCTGGGTGCTGTTCGCGGCGACGGTGAACGCCGGTGTGATCCGACTGAACCCGCTGCCGCCGGGCACCTGGGGGGCCTTCGGTTGATCGCGCGACTGCGCTCGCTGTCGGGGGGCGTGCTGCTGCTGTACGTGGTGACGCACCTGGCCAATCATGCCCTGGCCCTGTGGTCCTTGCGGCTGGCCGACGCGGTGCTGGAAGTGCTGTCGGCGGTGTGGCGCTGGCCTCCCGTGACGGTGCTGTTGCTCACGGCGTTCCTGGTGCATCTGTTCGTGGCCCTGCACGCCCTGTGGCGGCGGCGCACCTGGCGCATGAGCCGCTGGGAATGGGCGCAGTTGCTGCTGGGCCTGTCCATCCTGCCCTTGGGCATGACGCACGTCATCGGCACCCGGGTGGCGCACGAACTGCACGGCGTGTACACCAACCACTTCTGGGTGCTCTGGCCCATGGCCGTGGACCCCTGGCAGAACGCGCGTCAGATTGCGCTCGTCGTGGCCGTCTGGGTGCACGCCTGCATCGGGTTGCACTTCTGGTGGCGCGTTAAGCCCTGGTATCCACGGGTGCTGCCGGGCCTTTACGCGGCGGCCTTGTTGCTGCCTGCCATGGCACTGGCCGGCGCGGGTGTGGGTCTGGGCTCGGTGCTGGCCATCCTGGACGACCCTCAGCGCATGCAGGCCGCCGTGGCCCTGACGCGGCCACCCAGCCGCGACGAAGTGGCCGACCTGTACTTCCTGTCGGACCTGCTCAAGGGCGTGGCCTTGGTGCTGGTCCTGTTCGCACTGGCCGCCCGGCAGGTGCGTACACAATGGCTCAAGCGTCGCCAGGGGGTGCGTCTGCGCTACACAGGTGGGCCCACGGTGGCCGTGCCTTCGGGGTTGAGCATCCTGGAAGCCAGCCGCTCGCAGGGCATCGCCCACGCCTCGGTGTGCGGTGGGCGCGGGCGCTGCTCAACCTGCCGGGTGCAGGTGGGCGGCGCCGATGTCGCCAGCCTGCCCCCGCCGTCTCAGGAAGAGGCGCGCGTGCTCGAACGCTTGGGTTCACCGCCCCTGGTGCGCCTGGCCTGCCAGCTGCGCCCGCCACCGGGCGACTACAGCGTCATGCAGTTGCTGCCCCCTGACGCCCAGCCAGCCGATGCCTACCGGGGCACCACGCTGGCGGTGGGTGAAGAGCGATCGATGGTCATCATGTTCGTCGATCTGCGGGGCTTCACCGGCCTGTCCGAGAAGCGGCTGCCTTATGACGTGGTGTTCCTGCTCAACCGCTACTTCCGCAGCGTCGGTCAGGCTGTCGAGCAGGCCGGTGGCCGGGTGGACAAGTTCATCGGCGACGGCATGATGGCCTTGTTCGGTCTGCAGGCCGCCCCCGGGCTGGCAGCGCGCCAGGCGCTCGATGCCGCCCGACGCATTGGTCTTGCCCTGTCGCAACTGAATGTGGCCCTCGCCGCCGAGCTCAGCGAGCCCTTGCGCATCGGCATCGGGTTGCACATCGGGCCGGCCATCGTCGGTGTGCTCGGTCACGGCCCCGCCACTGGGCTCACGGCCATTGGCGACACCGTGAACACCGCCAGCAGGCTGGAGAGCCTGTCGAAGGACTTTGGCGCCCAGTTGCTCGCGTCGCAGGAGCTGTTCGATGCTGCCGGTTTGCCCACTGCCGCGGGTGAGCTGCACGAGGTGGCCATCCGGGGGCGCAGCCAGCCGCTGGGCGTCCGCGCGGTAGCTGATGTCACCACATTGCCGTTATCCTGAGGCGTGGCAAGGCATTGCCGAGCGTTCAAGCCCTTGGCATGCCGGAGCTGTGACCTCGCGGCGCAAGTGTGCTCCAGTGCTGGTCGCTGACCGATTTCCAACCCTGCTTGCGGAGGACCGCATCGATGAAGACCCGAAACCTTGACTTGGCTCGAGTGCCCCAGGCGCTGGAGAGTGCGCGCGCGAGGCGGCCCGGGCGTCTGGAAGCGGCGTGGTGCGGCCTGGGCCGGCTCTCTTGCGGGTGGGTACTCGTCGCCTGCGCCTTCATGTCTTGGGGTATCTCCGCTCAAGCGGCCATGGGCGACTCATCTGCCAATGACCCTCCCTGGCTGAGCGCCGCGCGGGCTGACATCAAGGCCCAGCGATACGAGCAGGCCGCGGGTGCGTTGCGCACGGCAAACGCCACGGACAGTGCCGAGTGGCACAACCTGCTGGGCTACGCCTTGCGCAAGAAGACACCGCCTGACCTGGAGGGAGCGGAGACTCATTACAAGCGTGCCCTGGAGCTCGACCCCAAGCACCGCCTGGCGCTTGAGTACTACGGTGAGTTATTCCTGATGAAGGGGGACCTGGCGGGCGCGGAATCCATGCTCATCCGGCTTGACAAAGTCTGCCGTTTCGGCTGCGAGGAGTATCGCGACCTCAAAGCTGCCGTCGCCCGCTTCAAGGCCCAGGCCGGTAAGGGCAAGTGACCTTCACATTTTTTGGAGAAACGCCATGTCGATGCTGACCGAAGACCAGGCCATCACCTACATGCACAAGCTGCTGGGCGCCATGGTGCAGGCCGGCGGCTCGGACCTGTTCATCTCGGTGGGTTCCCCGCCAACGATGAAGGCCCACGGCACCTTGACGGCGCTTTCGCAGCAGAAGCTCAACCCGGATGTCACGCGCATCCTGGCGCGCTCCATCATGAACGACCGTCAGCGCATCGAGTTCGACCGCGAGATGGAGTGCAACTTCGCCATCGTCGTGCCGGAGGTCTCGCGCTTCCGGGTCAACGTGTACGTGCAGCAGACCCATGTGGCCATGGTGATCCGGGCCATCGCCAACGAGATCCCGAATGCCGACAAACTGGGCCTGCCCCAGGTCATGAAGGACCTGATCTTGAGCAAGCGCGGGCTGCTGCTGCTCGTGGGCGGCACGGGCTCAGGCAAATCCACCACCCTGGCTGCCTTGATCGACTACCGCAATGCGACCACGGCCGGCCACATCATCACGGTGGAGGACCCCATCGAGTACGTGCACGAACCCAAGAAGTCGCTGGTCAGCCAGCGTGAGGTGGGGGTGGACACGCACTCCTGGGAGGCGGCGCTGAAGAACACCTTGCGCCAGGCGCCCGACGTCATCCTGATGGGCGAGGTGCGTGACCGCGAGACCATGGAGCACTCCATCACTTTCGCAGAGACGGGGCATCTGTGCCTGGCCACCTTGCACGCCAACAGCGCCAACCAGGCCATCGACCGCATCATCAACTTCTTTCCCGAAGAGCGGCGCCCGCAGTTGCTGATGGACTTATCGGCCAACCTGCGCGGCATCGTCTCGCAGCGTCTGATCCGCACCGAGGATGGCAAAGGCCGCAAGGCGGCCATCGAGATCATGATCAACACCCCCACCATCGCCGACAAGATCTTCAAGGGGCAGTTTCACGAGATCAAGCCGCTGATGGAGCGCGGCCGCGAGTCGGGCATGCGAACTTTCGACTGGGCACTGTTCGATCTGTACAACCAGGGCTTCATTGCTTACGACGAGGCCTTGCGCAATGCCGATTCCGCCAACGAGCTGCGCCTGAACATCAAGCTGCGCAGCAAGCGTGGAGCCCCGGCCGCGGGCATTGGCGCCGATGCCGAGCTCACCTTCGACCAGGGCGTGACGGCCATCCCGGACCTGGAAAAGGCGCGCAAGGAGGAACTTGAGCGCCAGGAGCAACGCAAACGGGACTTCGAAAAGAAGCAGGCCGAGGCAGCGCGTCTAGGCAAGTTGGCCCAGTGAGTGTTCACTGCCCAGGGCAGCCTGCAGACGGTCTTGGCCAAGAAAAAAGCCCGCGAGGCGCTGCCTGGCGGGCTGTTCATATTGGTGGCGCTTCAGGGATTCGAACCCCGGACCTGCGGATTATGATTCCGTCGCTCTAACCGACTGAGCTAAAGCGCCAAGAGCCCGAGATTATAACGGCCGCTCGGCGGCAGGTGCCGGTCCTCACACGGCATGTCCATGTTCAGCTTCTTCAAGAAAATGACGGCCCCGCCCGTCGGTTCAGCGCCGGGGTCGCCGCCGCCTGTCGCAGCCGGCCCACAGCTGGCCACCCCACCTTCGGCGGCAGGACAAGAGGGGACGGCGCAGCCGCAACAGGCCCCTGCCACGGCCCCAGCGGAGCGGGCGAGCTGGCTGGGCCGCCTGAAAGCGGGCCTGCGCAAGACGGGCCAGGGCCTGGCGCAGGTCTTCACGGGCACGCGCATCGACGACGCCCTTTACGAGGAGCTCGAAGCCGCGCTGCTGATGGCCGACACCGGCCTGACAGCCACTGAGCATCTGCTGGCCGATCTGAAGCGCCGCGTCAAAGACGCCAAGGCCACCGATCCTGCGGCCGTGAAGGCCCTGTTGGTCGACGCGCTCACCGACCTCCTGCAACCGCTGCAGCGCCCGCTGGAGGTCGGGGCGGAGACCCCGACCGTTTTCATGGTGGTGGGCGTCAATGGCGCGGGCAAGACCACCAGCATCGGCAAGCTCACGCATCACCTGGCCGCGGACGGGCAGAAAGTGCTGCTTGCGGCGGCGGACACCTTCCGTGCAGCGGCGCGCGAGCAGCTGGCGGTCTGGGGAGACCGCAACCGGGTGGACATCGTCAGCCAGCAAGGAGGCGACCCGGCGGCGGTGAGCTTTGATGCCGTGACCGCCGGGAGGGCACGCGGGTGCGATGTGGTGATTGCCGACACGGCCGGGCGCCTGCCCACCCAGCAGCACCTGATGGAAGAGCTCAAGAAGATCCGGCGCACCATCACCAAGGCGCAGGACGGTGCGCCCCATGAGGTGCTGCTCGTGGTGGACGGCAACACGGGCCAGAACGCCCTGGCTCAGGTCAAGGCCTTTGATGCTGCGGTGCAGCTCACCGGGCTCGTCGTGACCAAGCTGGACGGCACCGCCAAGGGTGGTGTGCTGGCCGCGATCGCCCGCTGGTGCGCCGCCGAAGGGCGGCCCCTGGCGGTCTATTTCATTGGCGTGGGAGAAAAGCTGGAGGATCTCCAGCCCTTTGATGCCCGGGAGTTCGCGCAGGCCCTGGTGCAGTGAGCCCTGGGGTCGCCGATGCCGTTCTGGACGGGCCTTGGACGGGTTGCGCAGTTCCTTATCGCGGCATGCCAGGCATCCCCGGGAAGCCGCCACCCATGCGGCGCATCATCTTCATCAGGCCGCCGCCCTTCATCTTCTTCATCATGTCGCGCATCTGCGCAAACTGGTTGAGCATGCGGTTGACTTCCTGCGCCTGCACGCCCGCCCCGGTGGCGATGCGGCGCTTGCGCGAGGCCTT
>CAYSOD010000046.1:0-14176 GCA_964432385.1 uncultured Rubrivivax sp. | reverse complement strand
GTTTCGCCCACTTGGGCAGCTCGGCGGCAACCACCTTGCCCAGGGCCTCGGGCGGCCCGCCCACGGCATCCGCCCCCTGGGCCAGCAGCTTCTCGCGGATCGCCGGCTCGGCCAGCACGGTGTTCAGCGCCTTGTTCAGCCGCTCGATCACCGGCCGCGGGGTCTTGGCCGGCACGAACATCGCATACCAGGAGTCCACCTCGAACTCGGGGTGGCCCGACTCGTGCACCGTGGGCACGTCCGGGAAGGCCGGCGTGCGCTTGAGCGTGGAAACGCCCAGCGCCTTGAGCTTGCCGGTCTTGACGAACTGCGCCGCCGCCGGGATGGACACCCACAGCAGCGGCACCTGCCCACCCATCACATCGGTGACGGCCGGGCCGCCCCCGCGGTAAGGGATGTGCGTCATCTGCGTGCCTGTGCGCAGCTTGAACATCTCGCCGGCCAGGTGTCCGGGCGAGCCGTTGCCCACCGAGGCGTAGGCCAAGTCACCGGGCTTGGCCTTGGCCAGGGCCGTCAGCTCGGCGAGGTTGTTGGCCGCAAGCTTGGGGTTGGCCACCAGGATCTGCGGCAACGAGGCCACCGTACCCACGGGCTCGAAGTCCTTGACCGTGTCGAAGTTCAGCTTGGGGTAGATGGCAGGATTGATGGTGTGCGAACTCAGCGTGAACAGCACGGTGTAGCCATCGGGCGCCGCCTTGGCCACCACCTCCGTGCCGACCGAGCCGCCCGCCCCGCCCTTGTTCTCGATGACGATGGGCTGTCCCAACGCCGCCTGGAACCGCTCCTGCACGATGCGCGCGATCACGTCGGTGCCGCCGCCTGGCGGGTAAGGCACGACGAAGCGGATGGGCTTGTCAGGGTAGGTCTGGGCCTGGACGACCCCTGGCGCGCACAAGGCGGCCCACAGCATGGAACCCATCACGGTGGTGACACCGATCAAGCGCCTGCGGCCGGGTGATGTGGTCATGACTGCTCCTCGGACAACGGTAGAGCTGGCGATTCTGAACACCGCGGCAGACCGATGACTTCAGGGTTTTCGAGCGCCTGGAGCCAGGGCCTCAGCCGCGCCATTTGACGCGCGACCCCCCACGCCTGCGGTCCGCACGTGCATCGACCAGGCCCGATGTCGTGACCTCCAGCGCCTGCCGGTGCATGCGCATCAGCAAGCCAGCGAGCTGGCGGCGTTCGCTGGCATCCAGGGCCGACAACATGGCCTGGTTGACCGCCACGGCGCGCGGAAACAGCGCTTCGAACAAGGCCTCACCGCGTGGTGTCAGGCGGATGCGTGCGCGTCGTCGGTCGTGAGGCAGGGGTTCGCGCACCGCGAGCTCTTTGGCCTGCAGCACGCGCAGGGTCTTGGAGGCTTGCGCCCGGTCGATGGTGGTGCGCCGCGCCAGTTCCGATGGCGAGCTCGGCCCCATGGCGGCAAGCATCGCGATCAACGCCCACTCGTTGCGGGTGACGCCGAACTCACCCTCGCAGATGCGCGTGACCAGCGAGCCGCTGAGATTCATGAACTCCGAAAGGCGGAAGTTCAGCAGATCGAAGATGCTCCGGGGCCGTTCGAGATCGGGCGGCAAAGCTTCTGAGCGGTCCATCTGGCGCAAGGTGGTGGGCAAGCCGTGGTCAGGTCAGATCAGGTCCGGGCAGATTGCATCACAAGCACCCGGCGATGCCGCAGCAAGCCATCGGGAAACTACCGAGGGTGCGTGATTTCATCCACCATCAGCGGCCTTCCTAAACTGAAAGCCTGACGGGTCGGTGCGCCACGAGGCGCGACCTGTCCGGTCCAGCAGGAGCCTGCATTGAGTCTGACCCACGCCGAACTGAGAGCCGCCAACGCGCGCCATCTGCTGCACCCCATGGCAGACCCGAAGGCCGTGGCAGGGCAGGCGCCCCTGATCGTGGAGCGGGCCCAGGGCGTGCATGTCTACGACCTGGACGGCAAGCGCTACCTGGACACGGTGGCCTCCCTGTGGAATGTCAACGTGGGCCACGGCAGGCCTGAGCTGCGCGCAGCCATCGTCGAGCAGCTCGACCGCATGGCGTACTACTCCACCTTCGTCAACACCTCCAACCCACCGGCGATCGAGCTGTCGCACAGGCTCATGAAGATGTTCGAGCCCGAGAAGATGGCGCGCGTGCTGCTGTCCAGCGGGGGGTCGGACGCCGTGGAGACCGCCCTCAAGCTCGCCCGGCAGTACTGGAAGCTCGAAGGCCAGCCTGGGCGCACCAAGTTCATCTCGCTGAAATGGGGTTACCACGGGGTGCACATGGCCGGGGCTTCGGTCAATGGCAACCCGCTGTTCCGGCTCGCCTACGAGCCCACGTTGCCAGGATGCTTCCAGGTGGAGGCGCCCTATCTGTACCGCAACCCCTGGGGCGAGACCGACCCGGCCCGCCTGGCCACGCTGTGCGCGGCCGAGCTCGAGCGCGCCATCCAGTACCAGGGGCCCGAGACCGTGGCGGCCTTCATCGCCGAGCCGGTGCTGGGCGCCGGGGGCGTCATCGTGCCGCACGAGAGCTATTGGCCGCTGGTGCGGGGCATCCTCGACAAGTACGGGGTGCTGCTGATCAGCGACGAGGTGGTCACGGGCTTTGGCCGCATCGGCGCGCTGTGCGGTGCACGGGCCTGGGGCGTGGCGCCGGACATCATGGCCATGGCCAAGGGCATCAACTCAGGCTATGTGCCGTTGGGCGCGACGCTGCTGAACGACCGCGTGGCCTGCGCCTGGGAAAAGCCTGGCGTACCTGCACCCCTCATGCACGGCTACACCTACTCGGGCCACCCCCTGGCCTGCGCTGCGGCCAACGCCAACCTGGACATCGTCCAGACCGAGAACCTGCCTGCACGTGCCACCGAGGTCGGCGGCTATCTGTTGGAGCGCCTGCCGGAGTTGCTGCGCTACCCCCATGTGGGCGATGTGCGCGGCAAGGGGCTGATGGCTGCCGTGGAGTTGGTGGTCGATCGTCAGAGCAAGGAGATGCTCATGGCCGGCACGCCTTACGTCAAGACCTTGATCGCCACCGCCCTGCAGGCCGGCGCGATCGTGCGGGTGCAGGGCAACCGCATGATCCTGTCGCCACCCCTGGTGTTCTCGCGCGAGGACGTGGACGAGACGCTGCGCATCCTGCACCTGGCCTTCACCGAGGCCGAACGCGGCTGAGCTTTGTGCTTGCCCAGTCCGGCCCTTCTTTCACCCCTGCCCCAAGAGCCGCCCCAAGGAGACCCCTGATGAACAAACGCCTTGCCCTGCTTGCGCTGGCTGCCAGCGCCGCCGTCCTGCCTGTGGCTGTGAATGCCCAGGAGAAATGGCCGAGCAAGCCCATCGAGATCATCTACCCCTACCCGCCCGGCAATGACACGGACGCCATCACACGTGTGGTGGCCGAGGGCATGAGCAAGCGGCTGGGCGTGCCCGTGCAGGTCATCAACAAGCCTGGCGGCGGAGGCGTCGTCGGCTTTGCCGAGATGGTGCGTGCCAAGCCCGACGGCTACACCATCGGCACCTGGACACCTGGCCCGGGCATCAGCCAGATCATGGCCGGCAACACCCCCTACAAGATGGGCGACTACCAGGCCCTGGCCGGCCTGCACACCAACGACTTCGTGCTCGCCGCCAAGGGCAGCGCGCAAGGGCGCAGCCTGAAGGAATTCGCCACCTGGGCCAAGCAGCAGGGCAAGCCCATCATCATCGGCAGCTACGCACCGGCTGCGGTACCCGCGCTGATCGCCGCCAAGATCGCCAAGACCGACGGTTGGCCCTACAAGGTGGTGGCGTTCCCCAACCCCAGCGCCAAGGAACTGGTGGCCGGCGACGCCGACCTGACCACCACCGGGGCTGACATGGTGGCCAGCTACCTGAAGGACGGGCAGGTGAAGGTGATCTCGGCCTGGTCCAGCGAGCGCAACCCGGTCGTGCCGCAAACGCCCACGGCCAAGGAAGAGGGCTACGGCGACCTCTACATCTGGACGGGCATGGCCGCTCCGGCCGGCGTTCCCAAGGACATCGTCGCGCGCCTGTCGGCCGTGCTGGCCCAGACGCTGCAGGACAAGCCCGTGCAGGACACCATGAAGAAGCTGGGGGTGAGTGCCTTCTACATGAACCCGGAGCAAATGACCGCCCGCGTCGCCGCCGACGCCAGGTGGATCGGCGATCTGATGACCGAGCTCGGCATGGCCAGGAAGAACTGACCCCGCGAGCCGCATTGAACCCACCCACCTCCGAAACCCACGGCGAGCGCCCGGCCCAGCTCGTGACGCTGGCCGTTCTGGCGCTGGCGGCAGGGGGTGTGGCCATGGCCACGCCTTGGCTGATCGTGCCGTTCAAGGCAGAGGTGCCTTGGTACGAATCGGCGGCGACTTTTCCTCGCGCAGCGCTGCTGCTGGTCGTGTTCGGTGCAGGCGTGGAGTTCTTCCGCCGGCGCCGCGGTGCGCTGGCGCCGCAGGGCGAGGAGCTGGACTCCAGCACGGCCCGGCTGGGGCTGGGCGCAGCGGTGCTGGCGCTGTTCGCGGGCTACGCACTCCTCACCCCATGGCTGGGCTTCGGGGTCAGCAGCGCCGCCTTCCTGCTGCTGGCCGGACGGCTGGTGGGGCTGCCCTGGCGCACGGCCGCCCTGCTGGCGCTGCCCACCGCGGTGTTGCTGTGGATCGTGTTCGTTCGGATGCTCAAGGTGGCCTTCGGCCATGGGCTCCTGTTCTGACACCGCTGGCTGAGTGGCCTGCATGGACAGCCTGAACGCCTTCGCGCAAGGCTTCGCGTCAATCGCCAACCTGCCCGTGGCGCTGGCCCTGCTGGCGGGCGCGGTGCTGGGCGTCATCGTGGGCGTGCTGCCCGGCGTGGGCCCGGGCGTGACCATCGCGGTGCTGCTGCCCTTCACCTACGGCATGCCACCGCTGGCGGGCCTGGCCCTGCTGCTGGGCGTGTACTGCGGTGCGTTCTATGGTGGCGCGGTCACCAGCATCCTGATCCGCACGCCGGGTGAGGCCAGTTCGATCATGACCATGTTCGACGGCTGGCCGATGGCACGGCGGGGTGAAGCGCAACGTGCACTGTCGCTGGCCTTCATGTCGGCCTTTCTCGGCGGCATCGTCAGTGCGCTGCTGCTGGCCCTCGCGGCGCGCCCGATGTCGCAACTGGCCGCGCGCTTCGGCGCGCCGGAGAGCGTGATGGCCATCGTGCTGGCCGCGCTGTGCGTGGGCCGGGCCTACCAGCGGCAGTTCTTTGCCGCGCTGGCGATGATGGGCTTGGGGTTCTTCCTGGGCACCGTGGGCATCGACCCCAACAGCAACGAGCAGCGCTACACCTGGGGCCAGGCCTCCTTGCTGTCCGGCATACCCCTGGTGCCGGTGGCCGTGGGGCTGTTCGGCATGGCGCAGGCGCTGGTGATGGTGAGCTCGCCACCCACCGTGACCGAACGCTCGCTCATCGACGCGGCAGGCGTCTCCTGGCGCGCCTTCCTGGAGCCCTTTCGCTATCCGCGCACCTTGCTCAAGGGCCTGACCCTGGGCTCGGCCATCGGTGTGCTGCCCGCGGTGGGCGCGGCGTTGTCCACCTCGCTGTCCTACTTCTGGGCACAGCGGGGGGCCCGCGACCCCACGCCGTTCGGCCAGGGCAACCCTGAGGGCATCGTGGCGGCCGAGTCCGCCAACAACAGCAACTCCGGCGGCGCCATGATCACGGTGCTGACGCTGGGCATCCCCGGGGACGCCATCACGGCCATCATCATGGGCGTGTTCGTGGTGCACGGCATCGTGCCGGGGCCGGCCCTGCTCACCGAGCGACCGGAAATCGTCACGGGTGTGTTCGCCGTGCTGCTGGTGCTCAACGTGGTGATCCTCGCGCTGCTGGTGCTGGGCGTGCGGCCGCTGGCCCGGCTGGCCTATGTGGACGCGCGGCTGCTGGGGCTGGTCATCCTCGCCCTGTGCTTCGTCGGCGCGTACTCGGCAGCCAACTCCATGGGCTATGTGTGGATCGCGCTGGCCTTTGGCGTGTTCGGCCTGGTGTGCGCCCGCACGCACATCCCCACGATTCCGCTGATCCTGGGCATGGTGATGGGTGACACGCTGGAAGCATCGCTGCGCCAGATGCTGTCCGTCAGCGAGGGTTCGCTGGCGCCCTTTGTGCAGCGCCCCATGGCAGCCACCATGCTGGCCGCAGCCGTCATCATGCTGGCCTGGCCTTGGGTGACATCGCTGCTGCGCGCCGCCCGCTCCCGCCGCAGCGCTGCCTGAACCTGGACGCATCTTCCATGTCAAAGCCAGTTGAACCCGTTGGTCCCTTCTCCACTTTGACCTCGATGAGGCAGGCCCTGACGCGCCGAGAGATCTCGGCGCGGGAACTGGTGGAGATGCACATCGAGCGCATCCAGCGTCTGGACGGGCCGCTGAACAGCGTGGTGGTGCACAACTTCGACCAGGCGCGCCAGGCGGCGCTGGCCTGTGACGATCGCCTGCAACGGGGCCAAGGCGGCGTGCTCGAAGGCGTGCCCGTCACCATCAAGGAAGCCATCAATGTGCAGGGCCTGCCCCTGACCGTGGGCGACCCCGCCTACCTCGGCTACGTGAGCGAGCAGGACGCCCCCTCGGTGCGGCGACTGCGGGCGGCCGGCGCCGTCTTCATCGGCAAAACCAATATCCCACCCGAGATGGCCGACTGGCAGGCCCACAACCCGATCTACGGCCGCACCTCCAACCCCTGGGACTTGAGCCGCACCTGCGGAGGCAGTTCGGGCGGCAGCGCCGCCGTGGCCGCCGGTTTTTCTGCGCTGGACCTGGGCAGCGACATCGGCGGCTCGGTGCGCGTGCCAGCCGCCTTCTGCGGCGTGTATGGCTTGCGGGGCAGCGAGACCCTGATTCCGCGCAGCGGCCAGTACCCCATCAGGCCCACCCCCAACTGGGGCGCGGTGCTCGGGGCGCAAGGCCCGGTGGCGCGCAGCGCCGAGGACATCGAGCTGGCGGCGCGCACCATGTGTGGGCCCGACGTGGGGGAGGACGTGGGCTGGCGCCTGGAACTGCCCGCCCCGCGCTGCACTTCGCTGGCGGGCGCCCGTATCGCCGTGCTGGAACCGCCGCCTTGGGTGCCGGTGGATGAAGAACTGCTGGCCGCGCGCGACCGCGTCATCGCCACCCTGGGCCGCGCCGGTGCCCATGTGGCCACGGCGCAGCCCGAAGGCTTTGGTGACTGGCGCGATCACATGCGCCTGTACCTGAGGCTGCTGCACTACATGATGAGCCCGCGCTGGAGCGATGCAGATCGCGCCCAGCGTGTGGCCCAACTGCGCGCTTGCGAGGACGATGAATTCGTGGACGCCCAGGTGGCGGGCCTCACCTGCACCGGTGCCCAGCTGTTCGTGTGGCACCTGGAACGCGAGCGCGTGCGCGCCGCCTGGCGCCACTTCTTCAAGGACTGGGATGCGATGCTCAGCCCGGCCTTCCACACCCCCGCTTTCAAGCACATCGACTACCAAGGGCCCGCACTGGGCGGCGCGGCCGTGAACTGGCGCGTGCAGGTGTCCGGCCAGACGGTGCCCTACAGCCGCGGACTCTTCTTCCCTCACGTGTCAACACTGGCCGGGCAACCGGCCTTGACCTGCCCCGCAGGCCTGAGCCGTGGCGGCTTGCCCCTGGCGGTGCAACTGATCGGGCCCTACCTGGAAGACTGGACCCTCACGCGGCTGGCGTCGCTGCTGGCGCGTGAGGTCGGCGGCTTCGTCGCACCGCCGGGCTTCGAATGAGGGCTCGGGTACCGTGATCGGTGTTCGGGACTGCACCGGCAAGTGTGTGGTGTGTGCCGGGCACTCAAGGTGCCGAGACCAGGAAAGCTTCAACCTCACTTCGCGATGGAGCACCCACCACGCCCCCAGGCTTCAGGCACTTCAGCGCCGCGGCCGCAGCCGCAAAGCGCAGCGCCTCTTCGTCTGCCCTGCCCTCGCCCAAGGCCACCGCCAGGGCGCCGTGGAAGGTATCACCAGCCGCGGTGGTGTCTACCACCGGATGCACCTGAAAGACGGGCCACTGCACCGGCGCCGCGCCGCGCCGCTGCCACCACAGGGGTTCGTTGTCCTGCGTGACCACCGCCACGTCGGCGCCTGCCGCCAATGCTGCGGCCAGCGCGTCCAGCACCGGGCCGGGGTGAAACGCAGCCAGACCCGGGCGCGAGAACACCGCCCAGGAACTGAGGCCCACCAGACGCTGCAGGTCCTCCTGCGGTGCCGCATCGCCGTCCAGGATGGACAAGCGGCCGAGCGCTCGCGCCCGCTCCAGGGCTGCCTGCGCCCAGGGGAGGCAGCGCGGGTCGGTCAGCAACACGTCGGCTCGGTCCACCTGAGACAGGTCCAACGGCGGCGCCTTGCGCAGGGCATCACCACGGTGGCTGACGATCAGGCGTTCACCCTGTGCGTCGACGACGACTGCCGCCACCGATGTGTGGGTGCCGGGTACAGGCACCAGCCCGCCCGGGTCCACCCCTTCTTGGCGGAGGTAGCGCTCAAGCGAGGGCAGCGTTTCATCGTCGCCCACCGGGCTGGCGATGCGCACCTGCGCACCCAGCCTGGCGGCCGCCACGCAGGCATTGGCCGTCATGCCGCCCACAGCAGGGTGGTAGCTCTCGGCAGCCGTCTTGGTGGGGCGTGCGGGAAAGGCCTGGATGCTGAACACGTGGTCCCAGGCCACATGGCCCACGCCGAGGATGCGCACGGGGGTGACCATCGGATGGGTCGCTCAGCCGTTGAGCCTGGGTTCAGCGTGGCAAGGCGACTGCAGCGACTTGATCAATGGGCCGGCTCCAGCACCACCTTGGCCGAGGCCACGCGGCCGTGGTGCAGGTCCTCGAATGCCTGGGCGCCCTGCGCCAGGGAGCGTCGCTCCACCCAAGACAAGTCACCGAAGACGCCGCGCGCGATGGAGGCCACCGTGGCGCGCAGGTCCGCCGTGCTGTAGGTGTAGGTGCCCATCAGCGTGATCTCGGCCAGCGTGAGCTTGCGCATGTCGATCTCACTGGCCCAGTCCTGCAGGCCGATGTGCATCACCAGCCCGCCGGGCTTGACGGCGGCCAGCGCCGCCTTGCGGGTGAGCGCACTGCCCACCGCATCGACCACATAGTCGAAAGCGGACTCTTCCGCGCTGTTGGCTCGCGGGTCGAAGGTGGTGCAGCGGGCATGGCGCTGGAGCGATACGCGCCGGGCCTCATTGACCTCGGCCACCTCCAGGCGGTCCACGCCGTAGTGGCGCAGCAGCAGCGCCGTCAGCATGCCGATGGCGCCACCACCCAGCACCAGCGTGCGGCATTCGGCGATGGGCCGAAGCAACCCGCGCATCGACAGATGCACCGCGTGCAAGGCGGTGGCTGCCGGCTCGGTCAGTGCGGCGCGCACGGCGTCCAGCGAGTCAGGCACCGGGATCAGGCAGCGGCCCGGGATGCTCATGGCCTCGGCAAACGCCCCAGGGCGCGTCATGCCCACCATGGTGCGGCGTGAGCACAGGTTGTCGCGGCCGGTCACACAGTAGTCGCAAGTGCCGCAGGTGATGAGCGGATTGCCCGTCACGCGCTGGCCGGGCTGCCAGTCAGCATGGCGGCTTTCCAGCACGGTGCCGGCGAACTCGTGGCCCAGCACCAGGCCCGGCTTGCGGCGCGGGTCGTGGCCGTGCCAGGCATGCATGTCCGAGCCGCAGATGCCCACGGCGTCGATGCGCAGGACCACGTCGCCGGGGTCGGCCTGGGGTGCATCGCGCTCCAGAAGTTGCGCCTCGTTGGGTTGGGTGTAGACCAGGGCTTTCATGGGCGCGGACTCTTCAAGGTTGACGCGTGAATGTCTTGTCGTGAGCTGGACGCAGCTGCAGCCACCTCACAGCGCGGTGTAGCCGCCGTCCACCATCAGCGTCTGGCCGGTGATGTAAGCCGAGGCTGGGCTGCACAGGAAGATGGCGGCGCCGTGCAGGTCCTGCAAATCGCCGTTGCGGCCAATGGCCGTGCGCGCGGCGTGCATGGCCGCGAGCTCCGGGTTGGCAAACACCGGCGCGGTCAGCGCGGTTGGGAAGAAGCCCGGCCCGATGGCATTGCAGGTGATGCTGCGGCCCGACCAGGCCTGCGCGATGGCGCGCGTGAGTTGCACCACGCCCCCCTTGGCCGCGCCATAGGGTGCGCTGTTCGCGAAAGCGCGGGTGGACTGCAACGAGGCGATGTTGAGGATGCGCCCGAACCCGCGCTCGGCCATGCCTGGCGCCAGGGCTTGCGTGAGAAAGAACGGCGCGGCCAGGTGCAGCGCCTGCTGAATGTCCCAGCTCTGCGGCGTGACCTCAGCGAAGGGCTCGCGCAGGTTGACGCCGGCGGCATTGACGAGGATGTCCACCTGGGGCATGCACTCCAGGATGGCCCGGCCGGCAGCCGGCAGTTGCGCCGACACCGATAGGTCCAGCGCCAGGGTGGTGGCAGCGATGCCTTGTGCCGCCAGGCTCTGCGCCGCTTGTGCCAGCGCGTCCTGCCTTCGGGCCACCAGCAGGATCGTGGCCCCGGCGCGGCCCAGGGCCTCGGCCAAGGCCAGGCCGATGCCGGAGTTGCCACCGGTCACCACCGCATGGCGGCCGGACAAGGAAAACAGGCGGCTGAGGCCGTCGTTCATCGCAGGGTCGCGCCGCAGCAGCGCTTCACACCGTCACCCGCTCCCCCAGGTCAAAGGCTTGCCCGGGGTAGTACTTCAGCATGCGGTCGTCCGACGTCCGCGCATGCGCCTCCATGCCCTCGATGCGGGAAATGCGCGCCGACACCAGGCCAATGTCGCGCGAGGCCTCGCGCGTCATGCGTTGCCAGGTCAGGGTCTTGACGAACTTGTGCACCGACAGGCCGCCGGAGTAGCGCGCCGCCCCCTTGGTGGGCAGCACGTGGTTGGGCCCGCTGGCCTTGTCGCCATAGGCGACCGTGGTCTCCTCGCCCAGGAACAGCGACCCGTAGCAGGTGAGGTTGGCCAGCCACCAGTCCAGATCGCGGGCGTGCACCTCCAGGTGCTCGCTGGCGTAGCGGTCAGACACGGCGGCGAGTTCCTCGCGGGAGTCGCACAAGATCACCTCACCATAGTCGCGCCAGGCGCAGCCGGCAGCATCGCGCGCAATGGGCGGCAGGGCCTCGATCAACGCGGGCATGAGGCGCATCACCTCCTCGGCCAGCGGGCGGGAGGTAGTGAACAGCCAGGCCGGCGACTCATGCCCATGCTCGGCCTGGCCCACCAGGTCACTGGCCACGATGGCGGGGTCGGCAGAGTCGTCTGCGATCACCGCCACCTCGGACGGGCCCGCGAAGACATCGATGCCCACCTGGCCGAACAGCATGCGCTTGGCCTCGGCCACGAACTTGTTACCCGGGCCCACCACCACATCGGCCTTGCGACCGCTGAACAGGCCGTAGGCCAGCGAGGCGATGGCCTGCACGCCGCCCAGGGTCAGCACGATGTCGGCTCCCGCCGCCTGGAAGGCGTACAGCACATAGGGGTGCATGCCGCCGCCCCGGTAAGGCGACGAGGCGGCCACCACCGTCTTGACCCCTGCGGCCTTGGCCGTGGCCACCGTCATGTAAGCCGAGGCCACGTGCGCGTAGCGGCCCGCCGGGGCGTAACAGCCCACCACATTGACGGGAATGACGCGCTGCCCGGCGGTGACGCCCGGGTGCAATTCGACCGAGAACTCCTCAATGGAGCGGCGCTGGGCCGTGGCAAAGGCCGAGACCTGCTTGACGGCGAAGTCGATGTCGGCGCGGATGCCGGCAGGCACTTCCCGCACCGCGGCCTCGATCTGGGCCGGGCTCATGAGGATGTCGCCACTCCAGCCATCCAACTCCTTGGCGTAGCGGCGCACCGCCGCCTCGCCTTCGGCCTGGATGGCCGCAAGCATTTCGCCCGCCACCTTCTGCGCAGACGCGGTCTCGGTCTCGGGGGTTTTTGCGGCACGTTTGAGGTAGGTTTCAGCCATGGTCAAGTGTTCTCATGGGAAAGGGTTCGGTATGGCCAGATGGCGTACAGGCGCACAGGCGGCTAGGTGGAAGCCGCGCGCCACTGCGCCACCAGGGCATCGGCCACCTCCAGGCCTTCGGTCTGGGCCTTGCGGCGCAAGGCCTCTCGCCGGGCCCCCGGCAGGCGCACGCCCTCGTCACGCAGCATCTCAGCCACCAGCACCTCCACGCGGTCCAGGAAGCTGTCGCGCCCAGCCAGGGCGCCCGGGTCCACCACGATGAAGGCCTGGCCGATGCCCGGGCGGTTGCCCTCTTCGACGAAGAAGCTCGACGCCTCGAAGCCGAACTGCGCGCCGATCACTGCCGTGACCAGCAACTCCACCACCAAGGCCAACATGGCGCCCTTGGAGGAAGACACCGCACCAATGGGCAGCATGGAGCCGTGCATGCCAGCTTGGGGGTCGGTGGTGGGCCGGCCGTCTGCATCCAGCGCCCAGCCTTCGGGGATGGCGCGGCCTTCCTTGGCTGCCACCATGAGCTTGCCGCGGGCCACCTCGGACAGGCTCAGATCGATCATCAGCGGATCAGCATCCCGACGCGGGAAGATCGCCGCTACCGGGTTGGTGCCGAAGATGGGGTGGCGCCCGCCCGCCGCCGGCATGGCCGCAGGCGAGTTGGCCAAGCCCAGGCCGACCATGCCCGCCTCGGCCACCGGCCGCAGGTGGTCTACCACCACGCCGCAGTGGTGGCTGCGCATGACCCCAGCAAAGGCCACGCCGTACTCGCGCGCCGCGACCACGGCTTCGCGCACGGCCAGCTCGCAGGCGGGGAAGGCCAGGCCCTCGCCCGCATCCACCAGCAGCGCGCCGCCCCGGCGGCGCACGACGGCCGCTCGTGCTGCGCCATCCGCCCGCCCGTTGGTCAGGTGGGTCAGGTACTGGTTGACACGGCCGAGGCCATGTGAGTTCAGACCCTGCGCTTCTGCCAGCACCAGGGCCCGGGCCGTGCTCTGGGCCATGTCAACGCCGGCGCCAGCGCGTTGGAGCGCGCCCACCACCAGCGCGTGGGTTTCCTCGAGCGTGAGCCTCACGGCGCCCTGCCTACCAGGGTCATGCCGCGGCCGTTGCAGCACCGCTCCATGAGGCGCCGCAGAAGCCTCATGCCGACTCGTAGAGTCTGGTCAGCACGAACTCGCGGTGCCCCAGCGCCTCGGCGGCGGTCAGGCGACCGTTGGCGGTGCGCAGCATGTTCTCCAGCAGGAGGTCACCAGCCTGGTCCAGCGTGATCTGGCGCTGCAGCAGGCCCGAGCTGTCCACGTCGATGTGCTCGCTCATCAAGCGCACGGTGCGGGGGTTGGCGCAGATCTTGATGACCGGCACGATGGGGTTGCCGATCACATTGCCCTGCCCCGTGGGGAAGAAGTGCACCGCGTAGCCTGAAGCGGCGCACAGCGTCACCATCTCGGCCGCCGCAGAAGACGAGTCCATGAACCAAAGGCCCGGGTGGGTGGGCATCTCGGCCTTGTCGATCACCCCGTCCACGGTACAGGTCTTGCCGATCTTCTGGATGTTGCCCAGCGCCTTTTCCTCGATGGTGGTCAGGCCGCCGGCGATGTTGCCCTTGGTGGGCTGGCTCTCGGAGAGGTCTGAGGTCTTGTGGCGGTCCACCACCGCCTGGTAGCGGTTGAACATGAACATGAACTTCTCACGCACGGCGTCGTTGGCGCAGCGCGCTGCCACGATGTGCTCGCCGCCTGTGAGTTCGGTGGTCTCGCCAAAGCACAGGTAGCTGCCCAGCGCGTGCAGCTTGTCGAAGGCATTGCCCACCGTGGGGTTGGCGCCGCAACCACTGGTGGTGTCGCTCTCGCCGCACTTGGTGGACACCCACAGCTCGTGGATGGGGCAGACCTCGCGCTGCTTCTCGCTGGCCCATTGCACGAACTCGCGCGCGGCTTTGCTGGCGCGCATGATGGTGTCGTGGTCGCCATGACCTTCGATGCCGAAGCCCACCACCGGCTTGCCGGTGGCGGCGATGCCGTCCACCACCTTCTTGGTCCAGCCGTCCTCGATGCCGATGACCACCACGGCGGCCACGTTGGGGTTGCAGCCTGTGCCGATGAGGGTGCGGAAGTGCAGCTCCAGGTCGGCCCCGAACTGCAGGCGCCCGTACGGATGCGGGATGGCCATCGTGCCCTTGATGTTGTGGGCCACAGCCTCGCTGGCCGCGTTGGACAGGTC
>CAYSOD010000045.1:0-14230 GCA_964432385.1 uncultured Rubrivivax sp. | reverse complement strand
AGCGCTGATTTCCGGGGGGGCCGACACCGCCGACGCCAAGCTGGCCATCATGGAAGAGTGCGGCTTCAAGGTGACGCGCAATCCGTCGGAGATGGCCAAGCTCCTCAAGGGCATGCTCTGATCAGAGCGGCCCGAAGGCCGGACCCCGGGCAGAGCGCCCGATGCCTGAAAGCCGCCCCACCCGGGGCGGCTTGTTTTTTGGAGGTCGGCAGGCAACCCAGCTTGCGCGCAGAGCCGGGGTTCGCGGCCGGCAGGGCCCCCACGTCACAAGCCGCGCACACCAAGCGCTATGCCCCAAGTACGAGAGGGGCTTTCATACCCGGCCTTTACACTGCCGCCCGCCAAAAACCTGGAGCCCGCTATGGATATGTTCATGACCCCCGAATTCTGGATTGCCGTGGGTCAGATCATCATGATCGACATCCTGCTGGGGGGCGACAACGCGGTGGTGATCGCACTGGCCTGCCGCAAGCTGCCCGCCAAGCAGCGCGCACAGGGCATTCTGTGGGGGACGGCAGGCGCCATCCTGCTGCGTGTGGTGTTGATCTTCTTTGCCCTGCAACTGCTGGCCATCCCCTACCTCAAGATCGTGGGCGCCGTGCTGCTGGTGTGGATCGGCGTCAAACTGCTGCTGCCAGAAGACGGCGACGGCCACGGCGAGATTGCGGCGAGCGACAAGCTCTGGGCGGCGGTGAAGACCGTCATCGTGGCCGACCTGGTGATGAGCGTCGACAACGTGATCGCCATCGCAGGCGCAGCCGAATCTGCCGGTGGCGACCACACCATGCCGCTGGTGATCTTCGGCCTGCTCGTGAGCATTCCCATCATCGTGTGGGGCAGCCAACTCGTCATCAAGCTGATGGACCGCTTCCCCATGGTCATCATCCTGGGTGGCATGCTGCTGGGGTGGATCGCCGGCACCATGTCGGTCACCGACCCTGCCGTCATCTCCTGGATGCCCCTGGAAGCGCCCGCCAGCCCTGGCGCCAAGGCTGACGTCGCGGCCAGCGTGCGCTACGGCGCCGGGGTGGTAGGCGCCTTGCTGGTGCTGGCCATTGGCAAGCTGCTGGCGAGCCGGCGGCCGCCGGCCCCGGGTTCGGCCGGCTGAGCGGTATGGGCCACGTGGCGCAGGTACGGCACCGGTGAGCGCGCACCCGTGAGCCTGCAGGCTGGCCACACCATGGGCCCATACCGCCTGATCCGCCTGTGCGGGGCCGGTGCCATGGCCGATGTCTGGCAAGCGCAAGACCCGAACAGCGCGCAGGCGGTGGCGCTGAAGCTGCTGCGCCCGGCCGCGAGCGCGCTCGACGCCGCCGAGCAGGAGCGCCGCTTCCTGGCCGAGGCTCAGACTGCACGCTTGCTCGACCACCCGGACATCGTCAAAGTGTTGGGGCAGGGCAGGACAGGCGAGGGCCAGGCCTGGATGGCCCTGGAGTGGCTGAGCGGTCACCCGCTGGCCCGTCATACGTCGGCCGAACACCGGCTGGCCGACAGCATCGTGCTAAGCATCGCAGCGCGGGTGGCCCGCGCGCTGGATCACGCCCACCAGCACGGGGTGGTGCACCGCGACATCAAGCCAGACAACCTCCTGGTCGATCTGGCCACGGGCCAAGTGAAGATCGCCGACTTCGGCGTGTCTCGGGTGGAAGACACGAGCGCCACCCAGACGGGCACCATTCTGGGCACACCGGCCTACATGGCGCCTGAGCAACTGGCCGGGGCACCGGCCAGCCCGCTGGGCGACCTGTACTCGCTGGGCGTGGTGATCTTCGAGCTGCTCACGGGCCGCAGGCCCATCGAAGCCAGTTCTCTGGGGCAGTGGCTGAGGCGCATCAGCCAGGAGCCCGCCACGCCGCTGGGCGAACTGCGCCAGGACCTGCCACCGGCTGTGGGCCAGATCGTCGACCGCCTGCTTGATCGCGACCCCGCTCGGCGCCCTCAACGCGGCCAAGAGGTGGCCGAAGCGCTGGCTCGGTGCCTGTAGGTTCGGCGGGTCTCGAGGGGTTCTGGGGCCTCTGCAAGCGCCCTTGACCAACGCCTGGCGAAGCTGAGCGTCGAGCGAATTGAACCGGCAAGGACCGGCCGCAGCGACCGAAGTGCCGGCAAACGCCGCCAACTTGCGCACGCCCTGCGCGCTCGGGAGAGCCGAGATACCGGCGGTTCCGCGGCACAATCATTGCAGCGTGAACGTCCCAACCCTCTGCTGCAAGACGAGCTCCACCAACCCGCCATGACGTTCGAGTTCGCCAGCGCCTTGGACACCGGCCGCGCACGCAAGAACAACGAGGACTCGGTGGCCCTGAATGCCGAAGCGGGTGTAGCCGTGCTGGCAGATGGCATGGGGGGCTACAACGCCGGTGAGGTGGCTGCGGGCATGGCCACCTCGATGATCTGCACCGGCGTTTCGCAGTGGTTGGCCGAGCATCACCAACCAACCTATGAAGACCTGGGTCAGGCCATGAGCCTGGCCGTGAACGAGGCCAACCGGGCGATCTTCGACGCCGCCAACGGTAACCCCCAGTTCAGCGGGATGGGTACCACTTTGGTGATGGCCGTGCTGGCGACCGACCGGCTCACGGTGGGCCACGTGGGCGATTCCAGGGCGTACCGGTTGCGTGGCGGAGAACTTCAGCGATTGACGCGCGACCACTCTCTTTTGCAGGAGCAGTTGGACGTTGGCCTCATCACCCCCGCGCAGGCGGCCCGTTCAGTCAACCGCAACCTGGTCACTCGGGCGGTGGGAGTGGACTCCTGCGTCGAGCTGGAGGTGACCCGCCACGAACTGGCTGCCGACGACCTGCTGCTGCTGTGTTCCGATGGCCTGACGGATATGGTGGACGATGAAGGCATCTGCGATCTGCTGTGCCACACTCACCCCTCCCTGGATGCGGCTTGTCAGAGCTTGGTGGAAGCCGCCAATTCCGCGGGCGGAAGGGATAATATTTCGGTGGTGCTGGTTCGCGCGGGAGGCGCGCCTGCCAATGCAGCCCGGCCTTGGTGGTCCTTCCGACGCTGAGCGCTGCGAGCAGGCCCAAACTGGGCGGACACGGCAAGAGGTGCGCTGAATGAGCAAGCTGGTGATTTCGCTGGACGGGGTGGTGATCAAGGAATCCTTGATCGCCAAGGAGAAGACCACCCTCGGCAGGCGACCCTACAACGACATCGTCATCGACAACCTCGCCGTCAGTGGCGAGCATGCCCTGCTGCACCTCGTGGGCAACGACGTCGTCATCGAAGACCTCAACAGCACCAACGGGACCTACATCAACGGCAAAGCCGTCAAGAAGCAGCAACTGTCCAACGGCGACATCATCGAAATCGGCAAGTACAAGATCAAGTATCTGGCGCAAGGCCAGGCCGACAACGAACGGTCGATGACCGTGGACCGCGGCGGGCCGGTGACCGTGCCGGCATCGGACTTCGGGCTGCTGACCGCCCCAGACCAGCCGGAGAACCCCGCCTCCATCCGTGTGCTCAATGGAGCCGCCGCCGGGCGTGAAGTGCTGCTCACCAAGGACAAGACCACCTTGGGCAAGCCTGGCGTGCAGGTGGCGGCCATCCACAAGCGTGGCGGCAGCTACGTGTTCACCCACGTCGAAGGGGCGCACAGGCCGAGCGTCAACGGGGTACCGGTCTCAGGCGATGGGTTGCCACTGCGCAACGGCGACGTGATCGAGCTGGCCGGCACCCGGATGCAGTTCATCAACGCCTGAGCACAGCATCAGCGGGATCGCGCCGTGTCTCGCCAGATACCTGTTCGCAGAGGCACCAGACCTGCAGAAGGCACGGCGGTTGAGCGGCATGGCTTCACGATTCGCGTCCTGGGATGCTCGGGTTCCATCGCAAAGGGTTGCCGCACCACGTCCTTCCTGGTCGACCGTGACATCCTCATCGACGCGGGCACGGGTGTGGGGGACCTCACCCACGAAGAAATCGCGGGCATTGACCACATCTTCCTGACCCACAGCCATCTCGACCACGTGTTTGCCGTGGGTTTGCTGGCGGACACCGGCCTGCGTCTGAGAGAGGCCGCTGGGCGACCACCTGTCCAGGTGCACGCCCTGCCCCAGACGCTGGAGGCTCTGCGCCAGCACATCTTCAACGGCGTCATTTGGCCCGACTTCACGCGCATCCCAAGCCCTGACCACCCCGCGCTGGTGTTCAAGGCGTTGGCGATAGGCCAGACCCTGGAGGTGGCCGGGCGCCAGCTGGAAGTGCTGCCAGCTGCCCATACCGTGCCCGCCGTGGGCTACGCGGTCTCATGTGGCCCAGAGGCGCCTGCTTGGGTCTTCACTGGAGATACCGGCCCCAACCCTGCGCTGTGGCAGCGGTTGAAGGACATGGACGTGCACACCCTGGTGATCGAGACTGCATTCAGCGACGACGAGCAGGCCCTGGCCGGGATCAGCCAGCACCTGTGCCCGGCCATGCTGGAAGACGAACTGCGGTTCCTTTCACCGGGGGCTCAGATCCTGATCACCCACATCAAGCCTGGTGAACTCGACGCCGTCATGCGCGAGATCGGAGCCCACGACACGCCGCACAACGTCCGAGACATGGTGACGGGTGAAGAACTGTCGATTACTGGCGGGAAGTGACATTTCTTGTCAGCAAGCTTTGCCCGGCTGCAGCGGATCGCATCTCATCAGCCAAGGAAATCCTCTTCAAATGGCGCCGAATTCGTGTCAACATCGCCATTAAGGCGCTGGCTTGATCTTTGCTCAATCTAACGTCTGTATCAACCGGGCGTGTGCCCTTTCACTGAGGAGAAACGGATGAAGAAGCGTATCCAAAAGGGCTTCACGCTCATTGAGTTGATGATCGTAGTGGCCATTATTGGCATCTTGGCGGCGGTGGCACTGCCGGCTTACCGCGACTACTCCAACAAGGCCAAGGTGGGGGCGGCCATTTCCGGCGCTGGTGGTGATCAGGCCCGAGTTGTGGAGGTGTTAGGTATCACGGGGGGGACCACGTACGCTTGTAGCACCACCGGCATTACCGCCACCAATTGCTCTGGAGCTGGTATCGTTACCGGAGCTGGGGATGGGGTGACGATTAGGCTGACACCGGGTCTCAGCGGCGACAAGACCACGTGGGCTTGTGCCAACACCCTGATTGCGGTGCCGAATTGCGCGACTACGTTCTGATTTCAGTTAGATTAGAATAAGCATATAGCGCGTCTTAAAGCGTGGTACGGGTAGAAGGCCCCCAACCGGGGGCCTTCATTTTTGTTGAGGCGCGAATCCCATCGGTGCTCTGTTAGCGCAGGCTTGCACCGGGGGAAAGCCTGAAACAGCTAGGCGACGGCGATTCGATTAAAAACACTTTTTACTTGTAAATCGTGGGCTGGTCTCTCCTTCCATTCAGAACTTGGGCCATTGCTCGCCACTTTGGGCAAGCAATGGCTTCCCACTACGTGGCCAAGCATTCTCCTGTTGGGGAAGACAAATCCGGGTCCAAGGCCCGTTTGCTGCTCGTGAACATGCGTGCCCAGATAGATAGGTTCGTCCGGTCCGAGAAGGTGACTTTCTTCAGCAAGGCTCTGATGGCCAACGACTTCAAGTGGGGTCTGATCGAAGGCGGAATTGACCGCTCGAAGGCTGACGAGTTGACAGAGTGGCTGCTGCAGGAAGTCAGCAGGCATCGAAAGTGAAGGGCTTGAATCGTTTGACCGGTATGAGTGGCAGGCGAACGCGCGCGGATAGGTAATGCGCAACTTCTTGAGTCGCCTGTTCTCCGCGCCCAGCCCACTGGAAGAGGGCCGTCGACTCTTAAGCCAGGGCAGGCATCTGGAGGCAGAGTACCTGCTGAAGGCTCAGGTCAAAAATGGGACCACTAACCGGGCAGTTCTGGAGTTGTACGCACAAGTGCTGAGCTCGCAACAGCGGTATGTGGAGGCACTGGCACTGACGCGCTCTCTGGCCGCAAGTGGAGAAGTTGAACCCAGCGTCCATGTACTTCTGGGGACCTGTCTTGAGGCAGCAGATGATCCGGAGGGGGCCATCCTCTCCTACCAACAAGCGCTTGAGAAGAGACCTGGCCACTCCGAGGCCACCACTCGTCTGTGTCGATTGCTGTCCTCGCGAGGAGAGACGGAGCAAGCGTTGCAGATTGCTGACGAAGCGCTCCTCCATGAGCCGCAAGAAGCCGACCTGATCTTCTGTCGGGGAAACGTGAGGTTTGCTCTCGGTGATGCGACGGGCGCTCGTCGGGACTTTGAGGCCGTGCTGCAGGCCCAGCCTTTCCACCGCTACGCCATGTCCAACCTGGCCATGATCGCCGCCGAGCAGCGGGAAATGGAGGAGGCTGAGCAATGGCTACGCAAGGCTCTTGAGCAGTCACCCGAGGACTTTGATTTCAGGCTGCGTTTGGCCCATCACCTACGGCTGCGCGAACGTATGGACGAGGCGCAAGCCATCTTGATGGAGCTGCGACAGGACCACCCACACAGCGTCGAGGTGCATCGCATGCTTGGGGAACTGCATGCGGCTCGGCAGCAACTCTCAGAAGCTGCCGTTGCCTTTGCGCGGGCGGCCTTACTCGACACCACTAATCCCGCAGCCTACCTTCAGCTCGGCAAGATCTTTTTCGAGGTTGGAAACTATGACGAGGCGGTCAAGGCGCTTCAAAAAAGTCTGACAATCAAGAAGTCTGCGGAAGCTTATCGGATGAGCGGGGTCGCCTTGGTGAGATCCTTTAGAGTCGAGGAGGCCATTGAGCAGCTGGAATTAGCGGACGAGTTGAGGCCTGAAGATCCTGAAACCTTGACACTGCTTTCAGTTGCGCGCGGCATCCGTCAAGGAGGAACCTCTGCAGCGCGGGATGAATACCGAAACATTCTTAGGGTCAACCCGTCTGCTCATTTTGTTCATTCAAATCTGCTGTTCGATCTGAGTTTTGACGCAAGCTGTTCGCCACAGGACTATCTGAGCGAAGCGCGAAAGTTTGGAGAGCAAATTCAGAAGGATCTCGCGCAATTTATCTTGCCCGATGGCTTTGTTCGAGCGGCCGGCACCAACACACGCATTCGATTGGGAATGGTGTCGGGGGACATGCACATGCACCCCGTGGGTTTCTTCCTGGATGCGTTACTGTCCCACATCGACCGAGGCCGCTTCAGCGTTTATCTGTACAGCAACTCCTTCAAGGAAGATGCGTTAAGCGTAAGGCTGAAGTCCTTCGCTGAAACCTGGCGGAATGTGCGGTTCTTGGATGACCAAGAGGCTGCCCGCCAGATTGCTTCAGATGAAGTGGATGTGCTCTTTGACCTTGGTGGCCACACAGGCAAGAACCGCTTGGGAATCTTTGCAATTCGTGCAGCACCCATCCAGGTTTCGTGGCTTGGCTATTGGGCCTCAACGGGTTTGGATACGATGGATTACATCTTGGCCGATCCCCACTGCCTGCCGGCCGAGGATGAGCCTCACTTTGTCGAAAGGGTCATCAGGATGCCTAACGCGCGGCTGTGCTTTGGAAACAGCCTAGCGAATGCCCCCTTGCCTTCCTTTAGCCCATGGAGTGTGAACGGATATTTGACCTTTGGCTGTGCACAGTCTCTGCACAAGATTGGACCGGAGCTTTTGGAAGCGTGGAGTTCGATCCTGGCCAGGCTGCCCACCGCCCGACTTAGGATGCGCAACATGCAGTTCCTGGATGCCAAGGTAAGGCAAGCAAGTCTTGAGCGGATTGCGGCGTCGGGTTTGCCAGTAGAACGTGTCGACCTGCTGCCAGCGCTTTCTCGAGAGGGCTACCTTGAGGCCTACTCCGAGATCGACGTCTGCCTCGACACGTTCCCCTTCCCCGGCGGAACGACCACATGCGACGCTATGTGGATGGGTGTTCCGACCATCACCAAACGCGGTCAAAACATGATCGGGAGACAAGGCGAAGCACTGATGACCGCAGCCGGCCTGACGGACTGGGTCGCCGATGACACTCAGGCTTACATTGAAAAGGCCTGTTCGGTCGGCGCAGACCCTAGGGGCTTGCCGGAACTGAGGCGCGGCCTCAGGGCTCGCGTCAAGGCTTCACCCCTCTTTGATGGGCCTCGCTTCGCCAGGGACTTTGGAGCGTTGATCGAGGCATTGGTACGCAAGCACTCGACTGAGGTGTGAAGGTTGACATTTCCAGTGCCTCGAGCCATCACGGCGTCATGTCTTCAATCCCATGATCAGCTTGAACCGCTCCTGGATTGGGTCCTGGCCCGCAAAGGCGTGAATCTCGAAGTGTTCAGGCTTCTCGACGACCACACTCTCGATGAACCCACTGTCGAACAGCACCCGCTTCAACACCTTGGTGCTGTAGCCGCATAAGTGAGGCTCAAATGGGCGGCTCGCCGCGCCGGCACTGGGCTCTCGGCGACCGAACAGCACGTCGTGGTAGCTGATGGGGCCAGCCGGTGACGTGTAAGCACAGTCCTCCAGATCCTTCTTGTTATCCAGCATGTGCCGCGCCAACTCCATCAGGTCGGGCACCACGATGTGGACGAACCCTCCCGGCCTCAGCAAATGCCGAAAGCCGTGGAGTATGCGGCCTGCTTCATGCAAGGGGTAATTCTTGAGCCTGTGAGCAAAAAAAACCGCGTCATAGGAAGCGCCGCGCAATCGTTCCAGGTCAAACAGACTCTGCACGATTGAAGCTTCTGATAAAGGCTCTTCAGACAAAAGTTCCCGATGCCAACCGATGTAGTGAGCAGGCATCATCTGGAACTGCTCGGTGCCACCAACGCACACCACTTTTGGAAGTGAACTGGGTGAGAAGTCGCTTGGCCCGGGGGCTCGACCGGTCCAAACGTTTCGGAGGATTCTGGTCAACAGCATGTTGCGAGGCTCAGAGCTCTAGTCAGGCCACTTGTCCAGGAACAGCTGCTTCATGCTGTTCCAGGAAGGAGAAGAAAATGAACCACCGCTGGCATGAATCAAATCGATTGGCCAGGTTCCCAACATGAATCCGGCTTTGCGCGCTGACCTGCAGAAGTCCAGATCATAGAAATGGAACGAAAACCGGGTGTCGAATTGCAACTCGGCGGCCCTCAGCACTCGGGCGTTGACCGCCAAGAAAACCCCATCCAACAATTCACAGCGCGCCGGCGCTGCACCAAACTCGTCAAATTCATGAAGCACTTCGGAGCCGTGTGCAATCCGCCCTGAGAGATGGGGGTGATCCCACTGGAATCCTGATGCAAAGGCAGAGTTAAAAGCCCAGGTGCATTGACCCTGTTGGCGCCGCTTGTTGCCCGCAACCCCCACAACGTCGAAAGTCCTCAATGCCTCCCCCACCTTTTCAATCCATTCTTGGTCTGCCAGCCAGACGTCGTCGTGCATGAACACCATGACATCAGCATGCTTTTGCCTGTCAATCGACTCGTTGTAAACACGGGGCAGACCCTTGCGATTTTCGAAGCTGATCGTCCATGTGAGCGGTTCGAGACCGCGCCACTTCTCCAAGCTTCGACCCAGCAGAGACTCGGACCAGAACGCCTCTTCCCGTAACTTCGTTGCCGCCACGAGGTGAAACTTCGGTTGAGTCGGCAACTCCAGGTCGCGCCATAGTCCAGCTAGGGCCGTACGCCTGAGCCGATGTCGAAGATTGTTCGAAAGAATGGAAAGCCAAGAAGTTGTCATCGCTTGGAGTGGAGGGTTCCGTCATTGATCACCGAAGCATGGTCAAGGACGAGATATGCCTTCCAAGACGTACTGCAGTGGCAACATGCGCTGAGAGAGGGCGTCGGGCACAACGCCCAGAAGGTGCGCCATCGGCTCGAGGTACTCAGCGACCTCCAACCCCTGGTCACGGTCAAACACCCTGGGTGTCACGGAGATCACTTCAAGCCCGCCGGCGTTGAACAAGTGCACCATGTCATCCAGGGTGAACCATCGCAGGTGAGTCCGGTCGAAAAGCCCACTGTCCAGACGTGGCCAGCTGCCTCGCACCAGTTGTACAAAGACGCTCCAGTGCTGGACGTTGGGGATGCAGGCGAGCACGCGGCCACGCGGCCCGAGCAGGCGGCGGGCCTGCTTGAGGCAACGCTCCGGGTCCACAAGGTGTTCCAGCACGTCGCCGAAGATGACCGCATCAAAGGTACCGGTGGGGGCCGCGGCGGCCAGCTCCGGATCAGCGTCCCAATCCGAGATACGGTCGACGTCACGACACAGCGCGGCGGACATCGCGGGGGCAGCTTCGTGCACCGCTTGCGGATGGATGTCGATCCCCACGTAGTGCGACAGTTGAGGACAACGCTGGCGTGCGGCTCGCGCGAACGCGCCTCTCCCACAGCCAAACTCAAGCGCGCGCTGCTCGTCGCCACGCATCAACTCAAGAAGGGTCGGGTTGACGTTGCCGTAGTAACTGTCCATGAGCCGCTTACGATTGGACGGCGGAGAGAATGCTCTTGAACTTGGCAGCAGTCCGTGGGCCCGACTCCGACTCTGTGCATCTGTTTACTGTGTCCAGCATACCGACATTCTCGATCAGCACCACCAGCCCTGGTTTGCGCGGTGGACGCCGTCACTCGCAGAGGGCGAGTTGACGGCCATGCGGCGAGTTGCGGCACCTCAGTTGAGTCGAAACGGGCCTGGGTCGGCAAGCGGAGTCCATGCGTTGCAGGTCGTCACGATCATCCTGGTCGCGTTGTCCTTTCTCCTCGCCTTGAACATCTCCCCTTCCACGACCTTCTTCAACCAGGCACTTGCTGTCGCGGCTTGGGGTGCCCTGTCGATTTGCGTGGCCTCGGCGCCACTCATCTGCGAAAGCCGACCGGTTTCACGTCGAAGGCCAACTGGCCTATTTGCAGTGCTCAGCGTCATCATCGCACTGAGCCTCGCAAGTTCGCTCGGGTGGAAAACCCCGGTCTCGATCACTTTCACCGGTGCCGCTTGCTGCTTCGCAGCGCTGTGCGCGGTTTGGGCTGGCGCTTCAAGCGCCAGCAGTCTGGATGAGAGACAGGTTCCAAAGCCCTACGGCGCAACGATCCATGCTGATGGCATCCACCAACTGCGCCAATGGCATCCTTTCTCGTGGGCGCTACTGGCCGTCATCGCGGCAGGCGCGGGCAGCGCAGGCGTTGCCGTGATTCAGGTCCTGGCCCCGGAATGGCCTGATGGCGAGTTTCTTGCACAGTCGTCAGTACCGGGCCGCGCGGCAGGTAACCTGCGCCAACCCAACCATCTGAGCAGCGTCCTGCTGTGGGCCGGGATCGCCATGGTGGGTTGGTTGGAGATTCGACGCTGGCAGTCTGGTCCCGTTTGCACGCGCCAGGCATTTGCTGGCGGCTCTCCGTCTCCGTTATGGCTGATGGCGGGCCCCTGGCTCTGCATGGCCGTCTTCATCTGGGCCATCGTCCTCACGGCCTCGCGCACCGGCCTCATGGGAGTAGCCCTGCTGGCGGCCTGGGGCTTGTTGGACCGCCGGTTGTCGCAACAAAGCCGTTCGCTCCTGCTGGCCACGCCGCTGATTTACGCCGCCGCCTGGGGCGGCATGGCCTGGTGGGCGCAGGCCTATGAGCACACCTTTGGCGGCCAGCAGCGGCTGGCCGAGGGCGACATCTCTGGTTCGCGCTTTCGAATCTGGGCCGATGCCCTGCAACTGATCGCCGCACACCCGTGGACAGGCGTAGGCTGGGGCAACTTCAACTTTGCGTGGTCGTTGACACCTTTTCCCAATCGCCACACGGCCTTCTTCGATCACACGCATAACCTGCCGCTGCAGCTGGCCGTGGAGCTGGGCGTGCCGATGGCCCTACTGATCTGCGGCCTGCTGCTCTGGGCGCTGTGGCAGGCTTGGCAGCGGGCCCTGGCCGCAGATCCTGCGGCCTCGGCTGCGGGCCGATGCGCGGTGATGATGATCGTGCTGATCGGGCTGCACAGTCTGCTGGAGTACCCGCTGTGGTACGCCTACTTCCTGCTGCCCACGGCGTTTGTATGGGGCTTTGCGCTGGGTCTACCACCGGCAAGAAGAGGAACGCCAACAAGCCAGCAGGCTTCGAAAAGGGTATCGGGAGACATGGACGAAGCTCCAGCCAGCAAAGACGCGGCTGACTCGAGCGTACCGGCTGGAGGCCAGAACCTGACAGCCCGTCCCGATGCTCGCAGCCAAGGCCAACAGGCGCAGCTTCAAGAGGTCAGCGAGCGGTCCAGTCGCCTGCAGTCATGGCCCCTGGCCCTGGCCGGCGCCTTGTGCGTGGCCGGTGCGGTGTTCTCCGTCTTCGACTACCTGCGCGTGGCTGACATCTTCGCAGCCCGCCCCGGCGCGGCCCCGCTGGAGCAGCGCATCGAGATCGGCAAGCACAGCGTCTTCTTTGCGCACCACGCCCACTACGCGGCCGCCACGGTAAGTGACACGCCCGGCCAGGAGATGGGCTCGTTCGACATCGCCTCGCATCATCTGCTGGACACACGACTCATGATGGCCTGGGCCAAAGCCTTTGCCGAGGTGGGTGATCTGGACCGTGTACGCCACCTCGCTGCGCGCCTGCGGGAGTTCCGCAACCCGGCTTCGGCGGACTTCTTCGCCGAGTGCGACCGCGCGCGCGAGACCGCGAGGCCACTTGCCGAGTGGCCCTTCCAGTGCTCGCCGCCTTCACGCGCCCTGACATGGCAAGACTTCCTGCCCCAGCGCAGGGCCGCCGAGGCACAAGCTCAAGCTGCCACGGCCCCTGCGGAAGTGCCCCGCCGCTAGACTCCCCTCATGAAAATCGACTTCGTCTCCGATATCGCCTGCCCCTGGTGCGCCGTCGGTCTGAATGCCTTGGAGATCGCGCTTCAGCGCATCGGCGGTGACATTCCGGTGCAGCTGCATTTCCAGCCTTTCGAGCTCAACCCGCAGATGGGGCATGACGGTCAGGACGCGGTGGAGCACCTGTCGGCCAAGTACGGCATCGGCCCGGAGCAGATCGCCAAAAACCAAGCTGTCATCCGCGAGCGCGGGGCAGCGGTGGGCTTCAGCTTCGGCGCCCGAGGGCGGGTGTGGAACACCTTCGACGCCCACCGCCTGCTGCATTGGGCAGGCGCGGAAGGCCCGGAGGGCGCGCAACGCTCACTCAAGCACGCGCTGCTGCAGGCTTACCACGGGCAGGGGCGCAACCCGAGCGATGCCGAGGTGCTGCTGGCGGCCGCGCGCGCGGCCGGGCTGGAAGAGGCCCGGGCCCGCGAGGTGTTGGGCAGCGACGAGTTCAGCGCCGAGGTGCGGCAGGCCGAAGCCTTCTGGCAGCAAGCGGGCATCCGCTCCGTGCCGTCGGTGGTGGTGAACGACCGACACCTGATCCAGGGCGGCCAGCCGCCCGAGGTCTTTGAGCAGGCGCTGCGGCAGATTGCGGCTGAGGAAACACAGCGCGCTTGACCGACTCAAAGGTTCACAAGCGCTCACCATGCCCCGCAACATTGAGATCAAGGCCCGCATTGGCAGCGTGGAAGCCCTGATACCGCGCGCCCGCACCCTGGCCGACGGCGAGCCGCAACTGCTCGTGCAGGACGACACCTTCTTCCCAGTGCCAAATGGGCGGCTGAAGTTGCGCGCCTTTGCCGACGGCTCGGCCGAATTGATCCACTACGACCGGCCTGACACCGGCCAGGCCAAGGCCAGCGATTACGTGCGCGTGCCGGTAGCCGACGCCGCTGGTCTGCGCGAGGCGCTGGCGCGCGGCCTGGGCCTGCTGGGACGGGTGCGCAAGCAGCGCTGGCTGCTGCTGGCCGGGCCCACGCGCATTCACCTGGACCGCGTGAAAGGCCTGGGCGACTTCATGGAGTTGGAGGTGGTGATGCGCGACGGCCAGCCGGACGCCGAAGGCATGGCCACCGCGGAGGCTTTGATGCGGGCACTGGGGTTGGGCGAGGCGCAGCGCATCCCTGGCGCCTACCTGGACCTGCTGAACTTTAAGGACACCCGATGAAACTGACCCCTGAGCAACGCGAACAGTTTGACCGTGACGGCTACCTGTTCTTTCCCAGCCTTTTCACGCCTGAGGAAACGGCCGCACTCAACGCCGCCGTGCCCGAGCTCTATAGCCGGCGCGAGGCCTACAACGTGCGTGAGCGCGGCTCGGATGCCGTGCGCACCAACTTCGCCGCCCACATGTACAGCGCGCCGTTTGCACGGCTGGCGCGGCACCCGCGCATGATTGAGCCGGTGCAGGAGCTGTTCGGCGAGCAGCTCTACATGCACCAGTTCAAGATCAACGGCAAGATGGCCTTTGAAGGCGATGTATGGCAATGGCACCAGGATTACGGCACCTGGC
>CAYSOD010000044.1:0-14234 GCA_964432385.1 uncultured Rubrivivax sp. | reverse complement strand
TCGTGGCTCAGTTGCAGGCGAAGAACGCCTTCTTGGCCAACTTGGCGGTGTTTCGCGGGGGCAGCCGCGCCACGGGCAGCTTGCTGGACGTGTTGGCCTGAACCTCAGCTGCCTCTGGCGCAGTTTGGGCTCGCCAATGCGTATCTTTGGGGTCGCCACAGTTGGCAAACAGCAGCGAGTCCGATGTGTGGAGTTTTCTGCCACACATTGCCTCCTAAGCGCCACTTTCGCGCCTTGTTCCTTAGGTGGCTTCCCTCGTAAAGCGTTTGGTGCGGCGGTTTCGAAATCCGGCGTACTGGTTCTCCAGTACCGAGGGTTCGAATCCCTCCCTTTCCGCCAGACCACGGCCTCGCGGTCTTTGCACCAGTCCAGGAAGGAGCACGGAAGCTCCCACCTGCAGCAGGGTCTGACTACAACCGCATGTCCAGCGACAGATTGATCTGCGGCTTGGCGTAGCGTTCGGAGCGCGTGTAGTCGCCGTTGGTCAGCAGCGTCGTGGAACTGCCGTTGGGCGGGCCGAACTGTTGAACACCCGCGTTCGCGGCCACGCGCAGCGACATGGTCTGGCTGAGGAACATCTGCGCGAAGACGTCGACACTGCGGGTGCCGGAGCGCCGGACCGATTGATCCTCGGTCTGGCGGGTGTCATAACCCGGTGAGAGGCTCATGCTGCCCCCCACGTTCAGCGGAAGGCCTGCGATGCGCTGGTCGAAGCCCAGCGTGGCCGACCAGGGTTGCTGGCCGTCCAGGCGGTTGTCGGGGCCGGGCAGAGCCGCCACGCGCGAGCGGTACAGGTTGACCGAGGCCCGCAGGTTCAGCGCCTTCGCGTTGCCCAGCAGCTTGGGCAGCAGGTCGGCGGCGCGGCCGCGCACTTCGAACTCCAGACCGCTGGTGGTAGCGTCCGAGAAGTTCAGTGGCTCCGTGACCCAACGTGGCGCCGCAGCCCAGCTCACGGTGCGCAGTGCTGTCACGTTGCGCACCACGCCGCTCAAGCTGCGGTGGAACATGCCCACGCTGATCAAGCCGCCATTGGCCAGGTATTTCTCGTAGGCGATGTCCAGTCCCGTGGCGAGTTCGGGCGCAAGCGTCGGGTTGCCGATGCGGTCAGCCGCCAGCGCGGTGTTGGTGACGCTGGTGTTGGTGTAAGCGGCGTTGATCTGTGGCCGTGCCAGCAGCGTGCTCAGGCCCGGTGCCTTGTAGCTGCGCGTCAGGCTGGCGCGAATCATGTCGCGGCCTTTCGGGTCGAACTTGTAGGTGACGTGGGCCAGGGGAGACAGCACGCTGCTTTCGTTGCGCACCGGGTCTGCGATGCTCTTGCTTTCCGAGGCGATGCGCTCGTGGCGCAGCCCCAGGTACAGCTGCCACTGCGGTGAGATCTCCCACTCGTCCTGCACGTAGAAGGCCTGGCGGCGTACCTGCGCCTCGAAGGGCTGGCCTTCAAAGGCCGGCAGCAGCGCGATGCCGCTGCCATCTGTCGTGGTGCGACGTTCCTCGCGGTCGCGGTGCTCCAGATCCCAGCCGGCGGTCAGGGTGTGGGCCGCGCCCAGCAGCAGGCTGTACTTGCCGGCCTGCGTGAGAGCGTCGTCGCGGCTGCCGCCCATCGAGCGCAACTGCAGCGCGTTGGCTCGCAGGTTGCGGACATCGAAGGTCCCGCGCGATTGCTGCACCCCCGCGCGGATCTCGATGCGTTGGTCCTCGCGGAAGCGGTGGGCCCAAGTCAGGTTGCCGCGACGGTTCTCCCAGGTGCCTTCTCCGACCGAGTCGTCATCCAGCACCGGACTGCCCGCAAGGATGCGGTTGGCGTAGTCGGTGCGGTTGTTCCAGTACCCCTTCTGGAAGAAGGTGGCTGCGGACATCGTCTGGTCATCGCTGAACTTGATGTTCAGGCGCGGTGCGAGGTTGTAGCCCCATCCCCAGGATGCCCCGCTGCCGACTTGCTCCGAGCGTGCAGTCAACCCGTTGGTGCCTGCCATCTGGCGCTCGACAGTCGTGCGGCTCTCGCGGTCCCATTCGAACAGGGACAGCGGCACGGACAGCGCAAACGGCCCCTTGGACTCACCGATCGAAAGATTGGTGTTGGCCATGGGCCTGTCGCGGCCGTCGGTCACGCCCAGGCGCAGCGTGCGCTGCGAGCGGCGTGGTGCGTCTTTCAGGATGATGTTGATCGTCCCGGCCACGGCCTGCGTACTTTGCTCGGCTGTGGGCGCGCGCAGCACCTCGATGCGCTCGATCTGCGAGGGGCTGAGCTGGTCAAGGTTGAAGCCCTGGGGCGCCGGGTCGCCGTTGATGAGGATCTGCGTGTAGCCCGCGCCCAGGCCCCGCATGCGGGGCCCGCCCGAGCCCACGTTCACGCCCGGCAGGCGGCGCAGCACGTCCAGCGCGTTGGTGTCGCCAAAACGGTCCAGCTCTTCGCGGCCGTAGATCTGCTTGGCCACGCTGGCCGCGCGCCGCAGCTCGGTGGAACCTTGCCGGGCGGCGATCTCCACGCGCTGCGTGACACTGGGCTGCGCGCCGGAAGTGGTTTCGCTCTGGCCACCGGGGCCGGCATCCTGCGCGAGCACCGAAAGCGGCGCGGCCAGCAGGGCCAGTGCAGCCGCTCGTGCCAAGGCGTGCTGATGGACAGCACGTCCGGCCAGTTGCAAGGCGGGCCGGGCGCCGCGTGGCGAGGTGAAAGACCCGGCTGGGCGGACCGGCTCGCAGCCGAGCAATGAACAGACGATCGACACGGGCACTCCCTGTAGACAGGCCCACGTCGGTCGCAGGCAAACCGTGCATGGTGCCAGAAGCGCGTGTGCCTTGCTACCTGCAGCCTCATTTCGGGCTGGCACTCAGGGCCCGTGCCCATCGCCACTTGGATGGCTCTGGTGGGGCCGCGCCCTGACGGCGCTGGCGGCCCGTTTACAGCCGTACGGGCTCAGCCAGTCTGCCAGCGGTCACCTGCGGCCAGGCCTGACGGTTGAGTCAAGCGTCCCAGGGCTTGCGCATCGCCCATCAGGTGGGCTCTCCACCAGTCGGCGGTGATGGCCGCCACGAGCGCGTGGTGTTGTGCCTGCAATGCGCGCGCTGGGGCGTGCCGCGCCAGGGCCTCCCCGCGCAGCCCGACGTGACCGGCGAAGGTCATGTGGTCAGCGTCTTCGAGCACCAGCTGGGCCTTGCGGCCCGGCGGCAAGGCGGCGAAAACCCCCACGCGGCGCTCGGGGGTGGCGCCGTTGCCCACCACGTCGTCGTCGTGCGTGCCGGTGAGGCACAGCAAAGGCCGGGTGAGGCGGGCGAAGGCTTGCTCAGGGTTGCCCCGCGCGGGCAAGGTGGGTGAGAAGGCGACGAAGGCCGCCAGCCGGGGTTCGTCCATGCCAGGATGGCCGGGATAGCGTTGCCCGGCCATACCCAGGGTCGTGTGGGCGCCGAACGAGTGGCCTGACATGCCCACGGCCCCCACCCGCGCCTGAGCCCAACGGCCGATGCCCGCGGCCCGCCGGCGCTGCATCTCGTCCAGCGCGAAGACCACGTCTTCAAGCCGGGCCAGCAGCTGCTCGGGCCCGGCGGCCCGGCGCAGGCCTGCTTGGTCGCTGAAGCTGCGCGCCACACGGCGCACGGCCTCGAGGTCGCTGCCCGGGTGCTGCAGATGCACCACCACCAGCCCCGCCGCGCACCAGGCCTGACCCCATCGCTCGCCACCATCGACCGTGCCGCCCAGGCCGTGCGAGAACAGCACCACCGGCCTGCCGCCCGGCGGCATGGGCAGGTTCTCGGCCGGCCAGCGGATGCGTACCGGCACATTGCGCTGGCGAGCGCGGTCTTGCCAGGTGTCGTCTTCGGTGATGCCCGAGGGTTTCGCTTCAGCCTGAGCGGAGACCTGGCCCAGAACTGGGCTTGCCGACAAGAAAGGCGCTGCGGCAATGCCCAGCATCCCATGGCGTCTGCTGATGTTCATGGTCCGGAGGTTGACGCAGCCGCTTTGCTAAATTGTGTCGGTGTCGTGTCACGGGCTTGGCAGGCCATTTTTTCAGGAGCGCACGAGCATGGGCATCCGTCGAGTGGGCGAGGTCGACATCCAGCCGCTGCACCGGCTGTCCTGCCATTGCGGCAGCGTGGTGTTGGAGTTGTCGCTGCCCGAGGGCATCGTCAACCCGCGTCGCTGCGACTGTTCCATCTGCCGCCGCAAGGGGGCCGTGGTGGCCTCGGTCTTGCTGGACGGCGTCCGCGTCGTGCTGGGGCAAGAGCACCTGCGGCTGTACCAGTTCAACACGCTGGTGGCCCGTCACTACTTCTGCGGCAACTGCGGCATTTACACCCACCACCAGCGGCGCTCGTTCCCGGACCAGTACGGCTACAACGTGGGCTGCCTGGAAGGCGTCAACCCTTTCCTGATTCCCGACGTGCCAGTGAACGACGGCGTCCACCACCCGGCAGACCGGAGCAGCGCTCATGCCTCGCCAGCCGAGGCCGCCGCCAAGACCTGAAGCGCCCATGCCCCACAGCTGGACCCTGGACCATGGCGTGGCTGCCCTCTACGGCTGGCACGGCTACCGGAGCGTGGCCGTCGTATCGGGCTATGTCGGCCCCTTCAACCGGCATGTCCTGCTCAAGCTTCTCAACCCCCCAGCCATCGAACCATGGACCTGATCGATCGACTGTGCCGTGGGGCCCGCGTCCTGCAAGGAGAGGGCGTCAACCACGAAGCGGAGCGGTTTCGAGCCGAACTGCATGTTGAGCCCCTGGTGGACGGACGCGCAATGATGCTGCGCTACCGCGCCGCTCTTGAGGATGGCAGCCTCGTGCATGAGGAGTGCACCCTGCTCGGGTTGGGTCCGACCGGTGCCTTGTGCCTGTGGCCCGTCATGGCTGAACTGCCTGTCGTCATGCCGCACGAGCACCGTCCTGAGCTCGCTCCCACGCCCGAGGCATTCGTGTTCTCTTCGGGCGACCGCGACGATCAGACCGCCTTCCGTGAGGAGATCACCATCGCCTTCGGCCCGGACAGAACCCTGACCTACGCCCACGCATGGGGCCTGCCCGGCGAGGCCTTCGGCCCGCGTTCTTCGGCTTGCCTGCATGCGGGCCACGTTGCTGGCGACTCACGCTGATTGCAACTTGAGCACCTTGACCCCCGACAGCACCTTGCTCGCCTTGGCCGCTTGTCGCGCCTGCCAAAGGTCAAAGGCGGCTTGCTGAGCCAACCACACCTCAGCAGCCCCGCCGTGGTCACGCCCCAGCCAACGCTCGATGCGCAGCGCCATCGCAGGGCTGATGGCCGCCCGCCCATTGAGAACCTTGGACAAGGTGGTCCGGTCGACGCCCAAGTGGGTGGCCGCCTCACCGACCTGCAGATTCAAAGCAGGCAGGATGTCGTCTCGCAAGGTCAGACCAGGGTGGGGAGGGTTGAACATGGAACTCATCGTCACCTCAGTGGTAGTCCTGGTAATCCACCAGGATGGCATCGCCGTCTTCGAATGCAAAAGTCAGGCGCCAGTTGCCGTTGACGCTGACTGTCCAGTGGCCAGCCAGGCTGCCCTTCAAGGGGTGCCAGTCCCAGCCTGGGCGGTTCATGTCCTCGGGCCGGGTGGCAACGTCGAGCGCGGACAACTGGCGCGCCAGGCGAGGGGCGTGTGCGGCTTGAATGCCAGATCGCGAACCGGATCGAAAGAATCTCTCGACGCCTTTGTGCCTGAAGCTTCGGATCATCGTATGACTGTAGCGCGTGGCGCTACGCGCAGCAACTACTGCCTCTTGGGAGTCGAAGGCCTGCCAAGGCGTCTCGAACCAGCGCTGCTTGGGGAGTCGGTTATGAGCAGCACCTGTTGAACCTGGGTGCGCGGCGCCACGGCGGCGGCCAGTGGCGCCCAATGGACGCAATTGCCCCTCTCGGACTCCACAATCCGATGCCTGGCTGTTCTGCTTTGTTTCCACCATGGCCCACCCCCACGAAGCCATCCCGACGCTGCGCGTCACCAGCGCACCGGCCGCCGCCGCTTGGTATGCCAGGCTCGGCTTTGCCGAAGACTGGCGACATCAGCACGGGCCGGGATGGCCTTGGTTCATTTCCATCAGCACGCCTGAAGGGGCCACGCTGTTCCTGACCGAGCACGAGGGCGACTGCTCGCCTCGTGGCAACGTGTTCCTCGTCACGCACGACATCGCCTCAGCAGAACTGGCCCTGCAGGCGACCGCGCAGTTGATGCCCTGGGGAGACCGAGAGCTGAGCGTGCTCGACCCCGACGGCAACCGCGTGCGCGTCAGCCAGCCGGCCAGGTAGGCCCGCATGAGAACCCTTCGGACCGCACGCTGCACGCTCGAGCCTCAGCTGCAAGTGCATGCGGCCGAGATGTTCGAGGTGCTGGACGACCCGGCGATCTACGAATTCGAAAACGAGCCCCCGCCGTCGGTGCAGTGGCTTGCCGAGCGCTACCGACGCCTGGAGAGCCGCGGCCCCGACGATGGCTCCGAGCAGTGGCTCAACTGGGTCGTGCGGCTGCCTGCGGGAGCACTCGCGGGCTACGTGCAGGCCACCGTGTTGCCCTCGGGCTTCGCCTTCGTGGCCTACGAGCTGGGCAGCGCGCACTGGCGCCAGGGCATCGGCTCAAGCGCCGTGCGCGCGATGCTGGACGAACTGCGCGAGCACCATGGCGTGCACGCCTTCGTGGCGGTGCTCAAGGCCCGCAACTTCCGCTCCGAGGCCCTGCTGCGCAGCCTGGGCTTCGAGCCGGGTGACCCGCAGCAGCAGGCACAGTACCGCGACGAGCCTGACGAGCTGGTCATGGTGCGGCCGGCGGCGTTTGGAGGATGATGGAGCCTGTCTGTCATTACGAGGGCTGCCATGCTTGAAGGTAAGTGCCTGTGCGGCGCCGTCCGCTGGACCTTGAACCAGGTTCCAACCTCAGCCACGGCCTGCAGTTGCACCGCCTGCCGGCGCTACGGCACCTTGTGGGCCTACGGCTGGGAAGGGGAGGACATCAGCCTGCATGGGCAGACATCGGCCTTTGTGCGCGCAGATGCCTTGAGCTTCAACTTCTGCCCCACCTGCGGCAACGTCAGCCACTGGTGGGGCCTGCGGCTTGACGAGCAGGGCAGGCGCCGCGTGGCCGTCAACCTGCGCCTGACCGAGCCGGGGCCGGTCGCCCATGTGCCCATCCGACACTTCGACGGACTGGACACCTGGGCCAGCCGACCCGACGACGGCAAGTGTGTCAAGGACATGTGGTTTTGAAGGTGAAGAGTCTGTCCCTTGCTGCTGCGGGGCGCGACCACGGGCCTCCGGGCCTGCGACCGTACTGCGGCGAGCACTACTGCGCAGCCTTCGTCGTCGACCCCGAGGGGCATCGGATCGAGGCCGTGTGCAAGGCCAAGGAGTAGCGTGCATGGAAGCCGCCCGGCGTGTTCGCGAGGCGCGACGCTCAGGCGACCTCGAGGGGGCGCGCCGGTTATCCATTGAGCTCGTGGCCATGCTTCCCGGTGATGCCGAACTCCAGTACGAGGCCGCCTGCGTCCATGACCAACTCGGACGCGAGGCCGAGGCCGTGCCGTTCTATGAGGCCGCACTCGTTTTGGGCCTGCCTGAAGAGTCCTTGCGTGGCGCCTACCTGGGGCTGGGCAGCACCTTGCGCACACTCGGGCAGTACAGGCAGGCTGAGGCGACTTTGCAGGCAGGGCTGGCGCGCTTCCCGGATGCGGCTGAGCTCAAGACCTTTCTCGCCATGACGCTGCACAACCTGGGACAGTCTCGACAGGCGGTGGAACTGCTGCTCACGGTGGTCGCCGACACCTCGTCAGACGCCCACGTGGCCGCCTACCGGGAAGCGATCCGGTTCTATGCACGCGACATCGAGCACATCTGGACATGAAGCCTGCCTCCTCCAAGACGGTGCCAGTCTCGCGACCTGTCGGCCTGGCCGTACCATTTCCCGGCATCCCCATGACGCACCCTGACTCGGCGCGCCGCCGTGTTTGGTTGCTGCTCAGAACTGCGAGGCGCCCATGAAGTGGATGATCACCGGGCTTGGCGGTACCCTGGCGCCGGTGCTCGCCCGCGAGGCGGCGAGCCAGGGCATGGAGGTGATCGGCTGGAAGCGCGACGAGGTGTCGCCTGACGACCTTCCAGCCTCGCAAGCCTGGTTGCAGGCCGCACAGCCCGATGCCATCGCTCACCTGGGCATGGGCAGCCCGCAGTGGGCGGGCCGGCTTGCCGCGTATGCAGCGCGTCGCGACCTGCCTTTCGTCTTCACCAGCACCGCGATGGTGTTCCACCACGAGCCCGACGGACCACACGCGCCGCAGGACGCGCGCACGGCGCAGGACGGCTACGGCCAGTACAAGATCGCCTGCGAAGACGCGGTGCGCTCAGCCCATGCCGGCGCCACCATCGCCCGCATCGGCTGGCAGATCGACCCCACACAGCCGGGCAACAACATGCTGATGGCGCTTGACCAGTGGCAGGCGTCCCAAGGGCATGTGGGCGCCAGTCGGCGCTGGAAGCCGGCCTGCTCCTTCATGGCCGACACGGCGCAGGCCCTCGCAGGTCTGCTGCGCCGGCCGGTGGCGGGCATCGTCCACCTGGACAGCAACGCCGAGGAAGGGCACAGTTTCCTGGAGATCGTGCTCGCGCTCCGGGCCTGCTTCGGCCGCGCGCATTGGCTCGTCCAGCCTCAGGATGACTACGTCCATGACCAGCGACTGCTGGGCGGTGAAGCGCGGCTCGCAGCCCTGTCCAGTCGGCTGGTGCTACTCTCAAACGCCCACGCATCCTGAAAGAGGGCACTGGAGCGCTTCGACCATGCGATACATCGTTCCCGCCGTCCTGCTCATCGTCGCCCTCATCCACGTGCTGCCGCTGGCCGGGGTGCTGGGTGCGGCCAAGCTCTCAAGCCTGTACGGCATCACCGTGCAGGACCTGAATCTCGAGATCCTCTTGCGCCACCGGGCTGTGCTCTTCGGGCTGCTGGCAGCGTTCCTCGCCTACTCGGCCTTCCACCGGCCCTTGCACGGCCTGGCGCTGGTAGCGGCAGGCGTGAGCGTCGTCTCGTTCCTGGTCCTGGCCGCCATGGCCGGAACCTACAACGCCGCCCTCTCGACCGTGGTGAAGGCCGACGTCGTCGCGCTGGTCCTGCTGGCGGTGGGCACGGCCGTTCACCTTCGAGGTGATGTCGGGGCTTGAGTCGAGCATGACGGCAGCAGCGCATCTCGGCTGATGGCACAGCCGTCCCTTCAGTCGCCAGTGCCTGGGTCAAGGCTTTGGCCCGAGTTGCCGCCCTCACCGTTGACCGGCATCCGCGTGGTGCGACCGGATGAGGCCTGGGAGCGGCCATTGCAGCGCTTCTACGAGGCCAACCCGGAATACTCCTCGGTTTCGTGCAGGAGGTTTTCCAAGTCGCGGGTCTTCTTCGGGCCCGAACCCTCGCATTCGAAGGGTCTGTGCGCGGATCATCCAGATGACCCGGTGCAGAAGCCGGTTCCTCCGTAAGGGGTTGCAGGCAGACCGCTACCGCGCCGCCAGCAGGGCCTCCAGCTCGTCCATCAGCCGCTCCATGTGGCGCACCAGCGCCTGGTAGGGCAGGGGACTGTCCATGTCCAGGCCGGCGTCGCGCAGCAGGGGTACCGGGTGGCGCGACCCGCCGGCGCGCAGCACGCCCAGGTAGTTGTCGCGCGCGGCAGCCGGCCCAGTGAGCAGTTGCTGGGTGAAGTGCGTGGCTGCGGCCATGCTGGTGGCGTACTGGTAGACGTAGAACGGCCCGTGGAAGTGCGGGATGTAGGCCCACTCGGTGCACACCACCGGGTCGATGCGCATGACGCCCGCGTCCGCCCCGTGGTACTTGCGCAGCAGGTCGCAGTACAGGCGTGTCATCCGCGTGCCCGACAGCGCCTCGCCGCGTTGCACCACATCGTGAGTTGCGAGCTCGAACTCCGCGAACATGGCCTGGCGGAAGAAGGCGCCGCGGATGCGCTCGATGGCCTCGCCCAGGTAGAAGATGCGCTCCTCGCGGGTCTTGGCCGTCTTCTGCATGTGGTCGGCCAGCAGCAACTCGTGCGTGAAGGCCGCGATCTCGGCAATGAACAGCGGGTAGCCTGCCGTCTCGAAGGGCTGCGCTCCGTTGGCCAGCAGCGTGTGCATGCCGTGGCCCCACTCGTGGGTGTAGGTGCTGACGCTGTCAAAGGTGTCCTGGTGGTTCAGGAAGATCAACGGGACCTGCCCGTATACGCCGCTTTGATAGGCGCCGGAGCTCTTGCCCGGCGCCGGGTACACGTGCATGGTGCGCGCCGCGAGCGCCTGGCGCAACTGCTGCTGGTAGGGAGCGCCCAGCGGCGCCACGGAGGCCAGAGTGAGTTCAGCGGCGTCCTCGGGGCTGTACTTGCGCGGGGGTGTCACGATATCGGGATAGACGTCGTGGTAAGCCAGGTCGGGCAGCTTCAGCAGGCGCTGGCGCAGCTTGAAGTAGCGGTGCAGCGTGGGCAGCGCCCGGTTCGTCTCGGCCACCAGGGTGCGGTAGACGCTCTCGGGAATGGCGTTCACGGCCAGGCTGGCCGCCACCGCGCTCGGATGCTGGCGCAGCCGAGCCTGGGCCACGCCCACCTCCACGCGCTGCGCGAGTGCTGCGCCCAAGCTGCCCTGGAAGCGGCCGTAGGTCTTGAAGAAGGCCTCGAAGGCCTGCTGGCGCACGGCGCGGTCGGGGTGTTCGCGCAGGCGCTGGTAGCCGATGTTGTCCACGAGCACAGGGCTGCCCTCCACCGTGAGGGTGGGCCACTCGATGTCGGTGGTGACGAGCAGGGTGCGGATCTGCGTCGGGGCGCCCATCGCTGGGGACATGGCGGCCAGCGCTGTCTCGGCCTCGGGCGCGAGCTGATGGCGCGCCAGGCGCAGCGCCTCCTGCATGCGCACCCGGTGCGGCGCCAGCCCGGGCTCGGCACGCACGTAGGCGTCAATTCGTTCGGCGCCCAGCGCCCGGATCGCCCCGTTCACCCAGGCCGTGGCGCTGCCAATCTGGCCGCCCACCGCGCGCGCCTGTCCGCTGCGCTCCTGGTGGCGCGGGTTGCGGTTGTCGGTGCTGGCCAGGGCGCTGGCGTAGGTCCACAGACGCCGCAGCCGCTGGTTGACGGCCGACAACTGGTCGAGTGCGACGCGCAGGCCTGCAGCGTCGCGCCCAAAGCCCTCGCGCAGCGCGGCAAGCTTCGGTGCCTCGGCGAGCAAGGCCTGTCGCTCGGCCTCCCAGGCCGCGTCGTCGCGGAAGATCGTCGACAGGTCCCAGACGTAGCGGGGGTCGGCGGCGGTCGCGCTGCCGGATCCCCCTGCAGAGCCCGATGCGGCGGCCAGCAGTGGCGACTCAGGGTCCATCCCCGGTTCTTGGGCTCTTGCGAGTCCGGGCGTTACAAGCCACAGGGCCAGCACAGCGGCCAGGGCGGCCGAGATCGGGAAGGGGAGCGTCTTGTCCATGATGCGGGTCGGCGCGAGGTGTGCGGATGAGGGCGCGGATTGTGGGGTCACCCGCCCTCCGACCATGCCGTGTGGGCATGGGATGCCGCCCTGGCGATGACGGCGCCACAGGCCCGGGCGGCCCCGGGTCAGGCTGCGGGTTGTCAGCTGCTCGGACCGGCCGTACCGTACCTGGCGTCTCGATGCGGCGAACCGTGCGTGGCGTTCAGTTCGCGTCCATCCAGCTCACGTGGCTGGCCGGTGGCAACGGTGCGGGCAGCGATAGCCGGGCCAAGGGCCCGCGGGCAAGGTCCTGGGCATCCAGCACCACCAAGCTGCCGGTGTCCTGCGCGGCGTCGTGCGTCCATACCAGCACCCAGCCGTCGTCTTCTTGTTCGCCGCGTGCCACGAACTGCGGAGCCGAGACGAAGGTGCGCGGCCCGGCGTCCCACAGGCCCGCGGTGGTGCCCGCATCGCAGTCGAGCTTGGCCACGCCGTGGTACCAGTAGTAGGCGTTGTCCACCGGCTCGTCGCCGCGGCTGCCTTGGGCCGACACGTAGGCAAAGCGGTGGCGCCGGCCGTTGAGGCTGTCGCGCACGCTGGGGGCTTCGCCTGCGGCCTGCCGGTGCACGCTCACCTCGTGGGCGCCAGAGTCCAGCTGCAGCGTGTGGCGGGCCAGCCAGGGGCCGCCCCGCGGCCCTTCGGGCCAGGGCGCGGGGCCTTGACGGCCCAGCCCTGGCGGGTTCAGCACGTCAAAGTCCAGCGTGCCCTCGTAGATGACGGTGTCCACCACCAGGCGGCCGGCGTCCTCATAGGCGTTGGCGATGTGGAAGGATTGGTGATGGTCGGGCAGCGGCATCACGCGCACCGGGCCGTCGCCCTGTCTGGGCACGGCCAGCAGGCGTGCTGCGCCTGGGGGCAGCCGCAGGGCATCCAGCACGACAGGCCCGCCGCTGGCGGCGCTGCCCGGGTCCAGCAGCCCGAACTGGACCACCACGTAGTGGTGCTCGGTGACCGCCATGTCGTGCAGCAGGGCGCCTTTGACGCCCAGCGAGCGCTTGACGCGGCCCTGTTCCCGCCATTGCGTGTCGAATTCGACGAAGGTCACGCTGTCGTGGCCTAGCAGGCCCGGGGTCATCGCATACGCCGCGAGGTGGCCGGTGAAGGGGTTGACGCGGGGCATGGGTGACAACTGGGCCAGGCCCCCACCCAGGGTGTTCAGGGGCGCGGGCCCCGTGGTGTCCATGCTGGAGGGTTCCAGCGTGAAGTGCCCACCCACGTCGGCCGCGACCACCGAGCCTCCCCAGGCGTAGACATCGTGCCCTGCACAGGTGGACAGCTGCAGCCGCAATACATTGGCCAGGCGACCGCCCGGTCGGTTGGTGAAAGGGCGCCGTCCAAGCAGTTTTCCGGCCTGGGCTTCCTGCCGCGCCAGTGGCAGGTCCACATGGCGCGCGTGGTAGGTCACCTGGCCGTCCTCGAACTGCGCGGCGGCGACCATCGCGTAGCCGTCCAGGAAGTGCACTGGCGTGCGGCCCGCGTGCTGCACCCCCGGGCCGTTGCGCAGCAGCGTGCCCCGCAGGTCTGTCGGCAGTTGCCCCTGCACCACACTCAAGGTGACGGCCCGGGCTTCGGTGGGGTCGCGGAAGATCAAGGTGTGATCGGTCATGTCGAACTCCGTCACGGTTTTGAAGCTGCTGAATGTGGCCATTCGCCGCCGGGCTGTCAACGAGGGACCACCCTGACAAGCATGTCTTGTCAGCGCCCCGAGGCCTGGGCGTTGCCTGGCCCGACCCTCTGCGGTTCTTCAGATCGCTTACCCTGCGCACTGCGAACCACAGGTTTTTTCAGCATGAATTTCAACCCCGGCATCGACCCCCTGCAACCTGCCACCGAGCGGGGCTGGCACTTCGTTTTCGTCCAAGGCCAGCTGCTGTTGCCGCAAGACGAACAGCAGGGCCTGGCACCTACCGCTTCACCCGGCTGGCTGGAGCAGGCTGAAGCCCGGCACTTCCTCGGCCGCCTGGATGGGATGGACTGCTGGGCCTTGCGGCTGCAGCAAGCGCCGGCCGAACTGCGGCCCGTGCCGCTGCGTGCGGCGATGATGCAGTTGCCCGCCGCGCTGGCGGGGGTGGCGGGCCGCGCCGCGCAGGTGCTGGAGTGGGACCGCACGCACCGCTTCTGCGGCGTGTGCGGCACGGCCACCGAGTTGCAGCCGGGCGAACGGGCGCGCCGCTGTCCGAGTTGCGGGCACAGCGCCTACCCGCGCTTGAGCCCGGCCATGATGGCCCTGGTGTGGCGGCGCGATCGCGGGCAGCCCGAACTGTTGCTGGCCCGTGCGCCGCACTTCGTGGCGGGCATGTTCAGCGCGCTGGCAGGGTTTGTGGAGGCGGGTGAGTCGCTGGAGGACTGCGTCAGGCGCGAGGTGGCCGAGGAGGTGGGCCTGCAGGTGAAGAACCTGCGCTACTACGGCAGCCAGAGCTGGCCTTTTCCCAACAGCCTGATGCTGGCCTTCACGGCGGAGTGGGCCGGCGGCGAGATCGTGCCCCAGCCTGGGGAGATCGAGGAGGCCCACTGGTATCCGCTGGACGCGCTGCCCAAGATTCCGCCGCGGTTCTCGATTTCCGGTCACCTGATACGCGACACGGCGGCAGAGTTGGCCGCAGGCTGAGCCCGCTAGAGCCTTCGGAAGAAGCTCTGAAGAACCCTTGAATCACCCCTGAACGACCCATCACCATGAGCCTGCTCTTCCAACCCTGGGATCTCGGTGGCCTGCGCCTGTCCAACCGCATCGTGATCGCACCCATGTGCCAGTACTCGGCGCCAGAAGGCGTGC
>CAYSOD010000043.1:0-14299 GCA_964432385.1 uncultured Rubrivivax sp. | reverse complement strand
GGCGGAGCGATCGCCATCGGCCACCCCTTCGGCATGTCCGGCGCACGGCTGGTGGGCCATGCCCTCCTGGAAGGCCGTCGCCGCGGGGAGCGCTACGTGGTGGTGAGCATGTGCGTGGGCGGCGGCATGGGGGCTGCGGGGTTGTTCGAGGTGGCGGGAGGCTGATCACCCCTGTTTTTGGACGCCTTCAGCCCAAGCTCGCGGTGAACTGTTGACGGTGGGGATCAGTGACACCCGGCTCCCTTTCAGGCCCCATTCATACTGCCTTGGCGACTCGCCGAACCGAAGCACCTGCCTTACGTCGAGGGCTGGAGTCCATGCCCAGGCGGTCAATGACGACCGGTGGTCGGTTCGGAAACTGGGCCACAAGTTCCAGCTTGCCGCCCATGCTCTCAACATAGTGACGCAAGGTGGAGAGCAGCATGTCACTGCGCTTTTCGAGGCGAGAAATGGTGTCCTGACCCACCCCCAGAGAGACGGCTAACTGCGCTTGGGTTTGCTGTGCAGCTTGGCGCAGGTCTTTCAAGGTCGCCAACTCCAAGGCGCGAGCCTCAATCCGTTGCTGGCGGGCTTTTGGCAGCGATGCCATCACTTCATCGAGTTTTCTTGCCATCTTGCTTCTCCTTCATGGGTGCTTGAAGCGTGGCCAGATGCTGGTCGTAGCGCTCATCGGCCACACGGATCAATCGCTGGTAGAAGCGTCGCTGGTCTGCACCACCCTTGTCACCGCCCACCAGCATGACAGCCTGCCTCACGGGGTCGAAAGCAAACGCCACGCGCCAAACTTCGCCCTTCCATGCAAACCGCAGTTCTTTCATGTTGGCGTGACGCGACGCCTTCAGCGTGTCTACAGTCGGTCTGCCCAGATGGGGTCCGAATTCGGCCAGCAACCGTGCGTGTGCCAACAGTTCGTCCTGCAGCGGGCCATCAAGACGACGGAACTCGTCATCGAAGGAGTCGTGAAGCAGTACGGTCCAGGACACGGCAGAATTATGTATTTAAATCCATGTTCTGGGAGCGCGTCCGATTGAACTGTTCGGCCTGATGTCTGGTTTGGCCTTAGAGCACCTGCATCTTTAGGGGGCTGGCGCCTCGAACGGATGAGGCCTCCCGGCGGCCCCGTCGTCCCGTCGGACGATAGGGGCGGGTTGACCCGGCCGGCACCAGAGGTGTGCGGACCGTAAACTGCCGCGCATGTCCCTCGTTTCCACCCCCTTTGCCACGCCCCCTCGGGCGCCGGACCTGTCCTTGGACCGGTTTGGCCGGCTGATGGAGGCGATTTACGAAGCGGCGCTGGCCCCCAGCGCGTGGTCCGAGGCGCTGGAGCTCGTGCGCCAGGAACTGGGTGGCAACTATGTGTCCTTGATCGTGCGGCCCGGCTCGCGCGATGACCTGGGGCTCATCGTCTCGGCCTCGGGCGACCGGCACATCGCCAACCAGGGCAACCCCTACCTGCAGATGAGCCCGTTCACCGGGCTGGTGCCGGACAAGCTGGTCACCATCGGTGACATCCTGTCCGAGGGAGACTGGCGGGCCTCGCAGTACTACCGCGACTGGTGCGCCCCGCTGGGCGTGTTCCATGTGCTGGCGGTGGACATTGGCACCGATGACGGCGGCATCTACGGCTTTCGGGTCACGCGGCCCGAGGCCGAGCCCGACTTTGGCGAGGCTGAGCGCACGCTGTGCCGGCGCCTGCTGCCGCACCTGAAGCGAGCGCTCAACCTGTACCTGAAGATCAACCAGGACCGCAAGGTCAACCTGCTGTACAGCGAGGCGATGGCGCACCTGATGGTGGGCGTGATCGTGCTGGACGAGCAGGGGCTGGTGATCGAGACCAACCCGATGGCGCGCGCCATCGTGGAGATGGATGACGGCCTGCGCATCGTGGCCCGGCAGGTGGAGGCGAGCTACGCCAACGACAACCGCAAGTTGCAGCGCCTGGTGCGTGATGTGCTGGCGCCTGGCGCTGGCCCGGCACGGGTGGCGCTGGTGGAGGCCATGTCGGTCAGCCGCCCGTCGGGGAAGGTGAGCTGGGGGCTGGTGGTGCAGACCATCGAGTCCGACCAGTGGACCGAGGGCAAACACCGCCCGAGCGTGGCCGTCTTCGTGCGCGATGCCGAGGGCAAGGCTCATCCGCCCGTCAAGCTGGCGCAGCAGCTCTTCCAGCTCACGCCAGCCGAAACCTCGCTGGCCATCCAGCTGGCCAATGGCCTGTCACTGGAAGAGGCGGCCGAGGCGCTGAACATCCGCCGCAACACGGCGCGGGCCCACCTGCGCTCGATCTTCTCCAAGACGGGCGTGCGGCGCCAGACCGAGCTCGTGCGCATCTTCCTGAACAGCGTGGCCTGGCTGGGCGTGAAGGAATAGGGGCGCTCTGGAGTCCCTGAGCTTCGGGTATCCGATGGGCGCCGGGCGCCGGGCGCCGGGCGCCATCGGGCGTCCGTTTGGAGTAGGCGCGCCGCAGGCACGGCAGGCATGCTGGCGGCTTGTCGACTGCCAGACTGCGCCTGCCGATGTCCACCTCTCCAGGTCCACTCTTCAACCTCACCGGCCGTGTGGCCCTGGTCACGGGCGCGGGGCAGGGCATGGGGGTGGGCGTGGCCCGGGCCCTGGCCCGTCAGGGCGCTCGGGTGGCGGTGAACGACCTCTTTGCCGAACGTGCTCAGGCCACGGTGGAGCAACTGCGCAGCGAAGGCCTGCAAGCGCTGGCCGCGCCGGCTGACATCACCGACAGTGCCGCCCGTGAACCGATGGTCGCCCATGTGCGACAGCACCTGGGCGAGATCGACATCCTGGTGAACAACGCCGGCGTGCCGCCGGGCATGTCCACTTCGCTGCGCCAGTTCAAGGACCTGGGCGACGCCGACTTCGAGCGCCAGCTGGACCTGAACCTGCGCGCTGTGCTGGGCCTCACGCGCCTGGTGGTGGGCGGCATGTGCGAGCGGCGCTTCGGGCGCATCGTCATCATCAGCAGCGAGAGCTGGCGCGTGGGCCTGAGCTTCGGCCTGAGCAACTACGCCGCAGCCAAGGCGGCCGCGCTGGGCTTCATGCGGCAGTTGGCGCACGAGGTGGGCAAGCAGGGCGTGACGGCCAATGCAGTGTCGCTCGGCACCATGAACAACTACGGCTACGAAGACCGCGCCAGCGCGGTGGGCCGCACCGGCACGCCCGACGACGTGGGCGCGGCCGTCGCCTACCTGGCCTCGGCCGAAGCAGCCTGGATGACAGGGCAGGTCCTGCCCTTGAACGGGGGCGCCATCACGGCATGAGGGGCCTTGTGCCCCACGTCGCCCAGCAAAACGAGAACCCGAACGACATGACCGACACCTTCATCTTCGACCACGTCCGCACCCCACGCGGCAAGGGCAAGCCCGACGGCAGCCTGCACGAGATCACGCCCGTGAAGCTGGCGCGCATCCCGCTGCAAGCGCTGCGCGACCGCAACCACCTGGACACGCGTGAGGTGTCCGACGTGGTGTTCGGTTGTGTGATGCCCGTGGGCGAGCAGGGCGGCAACATCGCCCGCATGGCCGTACTGGATGCCGACTACGACCTGAGCGTGCCGGCTCTGCAAATCAACCGCTACTGCGGCTCGGGCCTGGAGGCGGTGGCGATGGCGGCTGCGCCCGTGATGGCTGGGCAGGCGGATCTCGCCATCGGCGGTGGCGTGGAGATGATGTCGCGCGTGCCCATGGGCTCAGACGGGGGCGCCTGGGCGCAAGACCCGCAGATGGCGGCCAAGACCGGCTTCGTGATGCAGGGCATTTCGGCCGACCTGCTGGCCTCGCTGCGCGCTCAGACCCGCATCGACCTGGACGCCTACGCGGCGGAGAGCCACCGCAGAGCGGCTCGGGCCTGGAGCGAAGGCCGGTTCAGCCGCTCGGTGGTGCCGGTGCAGGACTTCATCGGTGTCACGCTGCTGGAGCGCGACGAGACCATCCGCCCCGACACCACCACCGAGTCGCTGGCCGCGCTCAAGCCCGCCTTTCATGAGATGGGCACCAAGTACGGCTACGACGCCGTGGCGCTGCAGCGCTACCCACAGCTGGAACGCATCGACCACCATCATCACGCCGGCAACAGCTCGGGCATCGTGGACGGCGCGGCGGCGGTGCTGGTGGGCAACGCGCAGGCGGCCGCCCGCATCGGCTGCAAGCCGCGCGCGCGCATCCGCAGCTTTGCCGCCATCGGCTCCGAGCCCACGCTCATGCTGGACGGCCCGGCCCATGCGGCGCGGCGCGCGCTGCAGCGCGCCGGCATGTCGGCGGCCGACGTCGACTTGTGGGAACTGAACGAAGCCTTTTCTTCTGTGGTGCTGACCATGATGGAAGAACTGGACATTCCGCACGAGCGCATGAACGTCAACGGCGGCGCCATCGCCATGGGCCACCCGCTGGGCGCCACCGGCGCCATGATCCTGGGCACGGCCCTGGACGAACTCGAGCGCAGCGGCCGCGGCACCGCGCTGGTGAGCCTGTGCGTGGCCGCGGGCATGGGCTCGGCCATGATCATCGAGAGGGTGTGAACGACATGACCGACATGACCACCCCAACAACCGCCACCGGCGCCGTTGAAGTGATCCGCTTCAGCGTGGATGCCGACGGCATCGCCACGCTGACCATCGACTACCCGGGCAAGTCGATGAACGTGATCGACCAGGCCTTTCTGGACAGCCTGGACGCCTGCACCGCGCGGGTCGCGAGTGACGCCGCCATCCGCGGCGCCATCGTCACCAGCGGCAAGGCGGCCTTCGTCGCCGGTGCCGACCTGGTGACCATGGAAGAAAACCTCGATCGCATGGAGAACGACCCGGTCGACGTGGCGCTGGAGAAGTACGGCGCCCTCTCACGCGCCATCCGCCGCCTGGAGACTTGCGGCAAGCCGGTGGTGGCCGCCATCAACGGCGTGGCCATGGGCGGCGGCTACGAGCTGTGCCTGGGCTGCCACCACCGCGTGATGTCCAACGCGCCCGGCGTGGCCGTGGGTCTGCCCGAGGTGCAGGTGGGCCTGCTGCCCGGCGGCGGCGGCACGCAGCGGCTGCCCCGCATGCTGGGCATCATGGCCGCCATGCCCTGGCTGATGGAGGGCAAGAGCGCCACGGCCGAGCAAGCGCTGAAGGCCGGCTTGGTGGATGAAGTGGTGGCGCCTGAAGAACTGCTGGCCACCGCCAAGCGTTGGTTGACCAGCGAAGGCGCCCGGGCCGTGCAGCCCTGGGATGTGAAGGGCTTTCGCATGCCGGGTGGCGGGCCGACCGATCCGCGCGTGGCGCCGGGCTTCGTGGTGGGCAACACCATGACGCAGGCCGCCACCGCCGGCAACCTACCGGCCCCGTTGGCCATCCAGAGCTGCCTGTACGAAGGCACCCAGTTGCCGTTCGACAAGGCGCTGAAAGTGGAGTCCAAGTACCTGTTGGACGTGGCGTTGCGCAGCCCGGTCTCGCGCAGCATGATCCGCACGCTCTTCGTCAACAAGGGCAAGGCCGAGAAGGGCCTGCACCGCCCTGTCGGCGTGCCGGCCTTCAAGTGCCGCAAGCTCGGCATCATGGGTGCCGGCATGATGGGCGGTGGCATCGCCCTGGTGGCGGCGCAGCGCCGCATCGAGGTGGTGCTGATCGACCGTGACGAGGCCAGCGCGCAGCGCGGCAAGGGCTATGCGGTCAAGTCTCTGGAGCGCCAGGTCTCGCGCGGGCGCACGACCCAGGCCGATGCCGACGCGGTGCTTGCGCGCATCACGCCCACCGCGGACTACGCGCTGCTGGCTGATGCCGACCTGGTGGTGGAGGCCGTGTTCGAGGACCGCGCTGTCAAGGCCGAGGTCACGCGCCAGCTGGACGCCGTGCTGCGGCCCGACGCCGTGGTGGCCACCAACACTTCGGCCCTGCCCATCAGCCTGTTGGCCCAGTCCAGCAGCCGGCCCGAGCGCTACATCGGCCTGCACTTCTTCTCGCCGGCCGACCGCATGCCGCTGGTGGAGGTGATCCGCGGCCGCGCCACCAGCGACGACACGCTGGCCCGCGCGCTGGACTTCGTGGCCCAGCTGAAGAAGACGCCCATCGTCGTGAATGACGCGCGCGGCTTCTTCACCAGCCGCTTCATCGGCGCGTTTGTGGACGACGCCATCGGCATGGTGGCCGAGGGCATCCACCCCGCGTTGATCGAGAACTGCTCCAGGCAGGCTGGCATGCCGGTGGGGCCGCTGGCCATCACCGATGAGCTGTCCATTGACCTGGCGGTGCACGCGGGGCAGGCGCAGGCGCGTGAGTTCCCCGAAGACTACCGCCCCGGCCGCTCGGTCCCGGTGATCCAGCGCCTGTTCGAGCTGGGTCGCCTGGGCAAGAAGATGGGCCAGGGCTTCTACGACCACGACGAGAGCGGCAAGCGCCTGTGGCCGGGTCTCGCCGAGCTGTACCCGCGCAAGGCCGTGCAGCCCTCGGCGCACGACCTGAAGCAGCGCATCCTCTACGTGCAGGTGGTGGAGGCCGCCCGTGCCATGGAGGAGGGCGTGCTGCTGGACCCGGCCGATGGCGACGTAGGTTCCATCCTGGGGGTGGGCTTTCCGGCCTGGACGGGCGGGCCCTTCTGCTTCATGGACGGCGTGGGCTTGCCCGCCTTCGTGGCCGAGGCGGACCGCCTGGCCGATCTCTTTGGCGAGCACCTGAGGCCCCCTGCACTGTTGCGCGAGATGGCGGCCCAAGGCCAGACCTTCTACGGCAAGACGGCGCGCCGGATGGCAGCGCAAACCGTCGCACAAGCGGTGGCCGCGTGAACAGCAAGAGTCTGCCCAGCGAAGTCGACTACATCGTGGTCGGCGCCGGCTCGGCCGGTGGTCAGCTGGCAGCGCGTCTGACCGAGAGCGGCCGCCACACGGTGCTGCTGCTGGAGGCGGGCGGCACGCACCGCCGCTGGATGGTGGACATGCCGGCCGGCTGGGGCGCCACCACCTACGACCCGGCCTACTCGTGGATGCACGACACCGAGCCCGAAGCCTGGGCCGGCGGGCGCCGGCTGATGATGCCGCGCGGCAAGCTGGTGGGCGGCTCCTCGTCCATCAACGGGATGATCTACATCCGCGGCCACCGGCTCGACTACGCCGAGTGGGTGGCTGCGGGCGCCGAAGGCTGGGGGTGGGACGACCTGCTGCCGCACTTTGTGCGAACCGAAGACCAGGGCCGTCTGAGCAACCCCCTGCACGGCCGCGGTGGGCCTCTGGTGGCCGATGACCCGCCGGCGCCGCACCGCGTCACCCAAGCCATGATCCAGGCCTGCGTGCAGGCCGGCATGGAGCATGTGGATGACTTCAACGACGGCAACCCGCGCGGTGCCGGCGTGTACCAGCTGAACATGCGCCACGGCCGGCGCATGTCCATCGCGCGCGGAGCCATCGAGCCTGCGTTGTCCCGGCCCCACCTGCACCTGGCCACCGGCGCGCTGGCGCAGCGCATCGTGTTCGAAGGCGCACGTGCGACGGGGGTGGCCTGGCGCGCGCAGGACGGCTCGCCCCAGTTCACCAAGGCGCGGGCCGAGGTGCTGGTGTGCGCGGGCTCCATCCAGTCGCCGCAACTGCTGATGGCCTCTGGCCTGGGGCCTCAGGCCCATCTGCGCGAGCACGGCATTGCCGTCGTGGCCGATCTGCCTGGCGTGGGCGCCAACCTGCAGGACCACGCCTGCGTCCCGATGGCCTGGCGTCTGAAGCCGGGTGTGCCCAGCCTCAACCCCGCCTTCCGTGGCCTGGGCCTGGTGCGCTCGCTGCTGTCGTACCTGCTGTTCAAAAGCGGGCCCATGACCAGCCCGCCGGCCGAGTTCGGTGCCTACCTGAAGAGCGACCCGGCGCTGGACCGGCCCGATCTGCAGGTCTTTGGCTTGCCAGTGACCGGCGATGCCAGCCCGCAAGCTGCTTCGGATGCTCAGGCGCAGGCGGGCAAGCCCAAGGCCCCCACGCCGGATGGCTTTCTGGGCATGACGCTGGCGCCCTACCAGTTGCGGCCGCATTCGCGGGGCAGTGTCACCCTGCGCAGCGCGCGCATGGAAGACCCGCCTGTGCTGAAGATGAACTACCTGCACGACGAGCGTGACCGCCGCGTGCTGTTGTGGGGGCTGCGCTTTCTGCGTGACGTGGCGCGCCAGCCGGCGCTGGCCGCGCTGGTGGAGGCCGCCGTGCGGCCTGATGACCAGGTGCAGACCGACGATGAATGGCTGTCCTGGCTGGCGCCTCACCTGAGCACGGGCTACCACCCCGTGGGCACCTGCCGCATGGGGCGCGCTGACGACCCGCTGGCCGTGTGCACGCCCGACCTCAAGGTGCGTGGCGTGCAGGGCCTGCGTGTCATCGACGCCTCGGTGATGCCCAACCTGATCTGCGGCAACACCAACGCCACCGCGGTAGTGATTGGCGACAAGGGTGCCGACCTGGTGATGAGATCCCTATGAACTTCGACTTTTCCGATGACCAGAAGAGCCTGCGCGAAGAGCTGCGGCGCATGCTGCAACGCGAGTCGCCGCCGGCCAAGGCGCGCGAGGCCATCGACCAGGGCTTGAGCCACCAGGCCGACCTTTGGCGCCATCTTGTGGAGGTGGGCGCCACCGGATTGATGCTGCCGGAAGATGCCGGCGGCGCAGGTCTGGGCGCGATGGAGTTGTGCGTCGCCGCCGAGGAACTGGGCCGACAGCTGGCGGCCGTGCCCTACGCGTCCACCATGTACCTGGCCACGCAGGCCTTGCTGCTGGGGGCTTCCGCGCAACAGCAGGCGCATTGGCTGCCGCGCGTGGCGGCTGGCGAGGTTGCCACGCTGGCCGGTCTGGACGACGCGTCGGGGCCGCGGTTCGAGGCAGGTCGCTTGCATGGCGAGGCGCCGCTGGTGCCCGATGGCGCTTCCGCCGCCTGGGCGGTGGTGCGCGCCCAGTCCGTGGACGGTGCAGCTTGCTGGGTGGTGACGCCACTGGACGACACCGTCGCGCGTCGCCTGCTGCCCACGCGCGACGCCTCACGCCCTTGGGCTGCGCTGCAATTCAACGGCACTCCGGCCCAGGCGCTGGAGGCCGTGGCCGATGGGCCGACCTTCGAACAGCGCCTGCGCTGCCGGGCGGCTGTGCTCACCGCCTTCGAGGCCCTGGGCGGTGCGGACGCCGCGCTGGAGATGGCCGCAGCCTACGCCCGCGAGCGCGTGGCCTTCGGCCGCGCCATTGGCTCCTACCAGGGCATCAAGCACAAGCTGGCCGATCTCTACACCGCCAACCAGCTGGCCCGGGTGCACGCCTGGTACGGGGCCTGGGCCTTGTCCTGCGATGCCCGTGAGGCTGAAGGCCCCCACGCCGGGCTGGCCGAAGCCGCTGCGGCGGCCTTGGTCAGCTGCACGCGCGCCTACACCCGCGCCGCTGAAGAGGCGCTGCACGTGCACGGCGGCATGGGCTACACGTGGGAGGCCGACTGTCACCTTCATGTGCGCCGCGCGCGGCAGCTGGCCGTGTGGCTCGGCAGCGATCTGCAGTGGGCGTCCCTCCTGGCCGATTCTCTGGTAGCACGGAAGGACCAGACCGAGGACCCCGCTGCCCGGCAGTCCACGCCCAGCCACGCCCCCACAGGCGCTGCAGCCGATGTGCCCGAGGTCTCCATGGACTTCGACGACACGCCCGAGGAGGCCGCCTTCCGCGCCGAGTGCCGCGCCTGGCTCTCGGCCAATGCGCCTCTGAAATCTCGCCCTGACCAGACCTTCGGTGCCGAGCTCGACGCGGCGGCGCGCATGCAGGCGGCCCGCGCGTGGCAGGCCCGCAAGGCCGCGGCGGGGTTTGGGGCCATCACCTGGCCGCAGGCTTTTGGCGGCCGGGGCGGCACGCCGATGCAGGAAGTGATCTGGCGTCAGGAAGAGGGCCGGTTCGACGTGCCCACCAACGCCTTCGCCGTGAGCTTGGGCATGGTGATCCCGTCGCTCTTCGTCCACGCATCGCCCGAGGTGAGGCAGGCCCACGTGAGCCCCGCACTGCACGGCCAGCACCTGTGGTGCCAGCTCTTGAGCGAACCCGGTGCCGGCAGTGACCTGGGCATGGTGCGCACGCGTGCCGAGCGGTGTGTCGACGGCCGCGATGGCTGGCTGCTCCACGGCCAGAAAGTCTGGACCACGTTGGCGCAGTTTGCCGACTACGGCATGGTGCTGGCGCGTACCGACCCCAGCGTGCCCAAGTTCGAGGGCCTGACCAGCTTCTGGATCGACATGCGTTCAACCGGGGTGACCGTGCGTCCCATCCGCCAGGCCGATGGCGGTGCCGAGTTCAACGAGGTCTTCCTGGACGGCGTGTTCGTGCCGGACACCCAGCGCGTGGGCGCACCCGGTCAGGGCTGGAAGGTCACGATGACGGCGCTGATGAACGAGCGCCTGTCCATCGGCGGCGTGATGCCGCCGGAGTTGTGGCGCACCGCGGCGGGCCTGATGCAGCGCGCCGTGCTGAATGGCCGCAGCGCGTTGGACGATCCACGCCTGCGCGAGCGCCTGGCCGAGCTGTACTTGCAAGCCCAGGGGCTGTGGCTGTTGCAATGCCGCGGGCTCACCGCGCTCGGCCGTGGCAAGGAGCCCGGCCCGGAGCTGAGCGTGGCCAAGATCGTGGGCGCCCGCACCTTGCTGGACTTCGCCCGCCTGGCCATCGACCTGCAGGGCCCGCGCGGCGTGCTGACAGCCGCCGAGCTGGGCGAGGGCTGGGAGCTGGTGGACCGCCTGTGGTTCGGCGCCAGCGGCATGCGCATTGCCGGTGGTACCGACGAGATCGTGAAGAACAGCGTGGGCGAGCGCGTGCTGGGCCTGCCGCCCGAGCCGCGCACCGACAAGGGCGTGCCGTTCAGTCAGCTGGTGCGGTGACGGGCTGTGGGCCGAGCTGATCAGTTGTACAGGCTCTGAACCCCGCAGCCAGACCGAGACCTCATGTCAACCTTGTCATCCGGGGCCCTCACCGACGACCTGGACACTCTGGGCCAACGGCTGTCGGCTTGGCTGGCGGAGCATGCGGCCCTTGCCGCAGCGGGACTGCGCACGGCGCCTGTGGCAAGCGATGCAGGGTCGCGTCGCGCACCGGAAAGAGCCGGCGCCTGCAGGCTGCAACCCTCCGCCGGCGGCTTCTCCAACCAGACCTGGGTGGGCACCTGGGAACGCCACGATGGCGTGGCTGAGCCCATCGTCCTGCGCCTGCAGTCTGCGACGGCCACGGTGTTTCCAGACCCCTCCATCGACCGCCAGGTGCGGGTGATGGCCGCGCTGGCCGGATCGGCCGTGCCCGTACCTCGCTTGTGGGGCCGGGAGGAAACGGGGCAGGTGCTTGGTGCTCCTTTTGTCGTGATGGAGCGGGTGCCTGGCCGCGTGCCGCAGGAGAACCCGCTGTACCACTTGGAGGGCTGGTTCCACGACCTGGACGAGGCGTCGCAGCGCCGCCACTGGTTCAGCGGCATCGACACGCTGGCGGCCATCGCCCGCGTGGACCGGTCGACTTGCGAGGAACTGGGCCTGGGTTTTCTCGCGCCGCCGCAAGGTACGGGCGTGCTGGAGCATCAGTTGCAGACGGGGCTTTCCATGCTGCGCTGGGTGGAGTCCACCGCACGTCCCTACCCGCACCTGCACAAAGCGCATGACTGGCTGTGCCGCCACGCTCCGCCGCCCGGACCGGTGAGCCTGAGCTGGGGCGATGCCAAGCTCGGCAACTGCGTCTTCGATGAAGAGGGGAGGGTGGCCGCTGCGCTGGACTGGGAGCAGGCGTGCCTGGCCCATCCGGTGGACGACCTGGCCTGGTGGCTGATGTTGGACGGCTGCCTGAGCGAAGGCTACGGGGTGCCGAGGCTGCCCGGATTGCCCAGCCGCGACGAGACGGTGGCTTACTGGGAGCGCGCCAGCGGCCTGCGTGCCGGTCACCTCGACTACCACGAGGTCTTTGCGGCCTGGCGAATGTCGGTCATCATGGCCCGCATCGGCACCCTGTTCACGCAACGCGGTTGGGTGGAGGCATCGGCCGAGATGGATGTGCGCAACGGCGCCGCCACCTTGCTGGCCGGCCACGCACGGCGCCTGGGTTTCTGAACCTCCGCTCGCCTTCATTCATCACCCCAAGGAAACGGACGAACCCGATGCCAGGCAGCCTAGGGCCCTTGGTGGCCGCTGACGAGTTCTTCCACCACCAGGTGGTGGAGACGCACGCCAGCGTGGGCTCCACCGACCCTTCGTGGACCGAGAAAGTCTGCGGCGCGGTGTTCGCGAACGACGGCTCGCTGGCCGTGGGTTTCGGCTTTGGCAAGTACGTCAACCGCAACGTGGTGGACGGCTACGGCGGTGTGTCGCGCGGCGTGGCGCAGTGGACGGTGCGCGCCAGTCGAGCCCTGACTTCCGACCCCGATGGCGTGAATGTCGGCCCGTTGCGCTACGAAGTGCAGGCGCCGCTGCAGCGCGTGCGTGTACAACTGGAGGCCACGCCCGCGCAGCCCATCGCCTACGACCTGGTGCTGGAGGGGCTGGTGCCCTGCATGCTGGAAGACCGTGAAGATCGGCGCACGCTGAACGGCTACCGTCGTACAGCCGATCAGATCCGCTACCACCAGGTGGGCACGGCACGCGGTTGGATCGAGGTCGAGGGCCGGCGCACCGAGGTGACGCCTGAGCACTGGACCATGACGCGCGACCATTCCTGGGGCATCCGCCCGGGTGTGGGTGCGCCGCTGCCCGACTTGGAGCCTGACCCCATGGACGCCGCGCCGCCGCGCGTGCTGGCGGTGTGGAACCCGCTGCGCTTCAGGGGCGCGCAGGGGCGCGATTACGCCTTCCACCAATACTTCCTGCGCTATGCCGGCGACGGTTGGCAGCACGAGCGGGTGCAGGGTGGCTTCGAGTTTTCGGACGGCCGGCGCGAGGGCGTGCGCTCGATCGAGCCTCGGCTGCAATTCGACCCTCGCAACCAGCGCTTGCTGGGCGGCGAGTTCCACCTCACGCTGCGTGACGGCACGCCGCGCGTGTGGCCCGTGCGCGTGCTGAGTGATACCGGCTTTCATCTGGGCGCCGGGCTGTACCACGGGCTGGACGGCCGCTTCCACGGCCAGTGGCGTGGGCCACTGCATGTGGAAGGCGACTTCGTGGCTGACTGCAGCGCACCCAAGGCTGTGGCCCGGCTCAACCAGTTCCGCGACGCGTTGATTGAAGTGTGTGACCCGGTGACGGGTGACATCGGCATCGGCAACTGCCAGACCTGGGTGAGTGGTGCGACATGAAGATTTGCTTCGCCTTTCACCTGATCCCACATGCCCGATGCGCCCTCGCTTGAGGGCTCGCTTCGCCATAACTGCCGCATGCCCACGGTCTCCGTCTCCCTGTCACTCCTGACCTTCTTGCAAGGATGTCGATGAACACGCCCTCCGCTCCCGGTACCACCACTCGGGCCCAGGCCCACTGGGCCTTGGCCGTCTTGACCCTGGTTTACGCCATGAACCTCATCGATCGCCAGATCATGGGGGTGTTGATCGAACCGGTGAAGAAGGAGTTTGGTGCTTCCGACACCGCCATGGGCTTCCTCACCGGCCTGGCCTTCGCCGCCTTCTACAGCGCCTTGGCCATCCCGTTTGCCCGGTATGCCGACCGGGCCAACCGGCGCAATTTCGTGGCCTGGTGCTGCATGGGCTGGAGCGTGATGACAGGACTGTGCGGCATGGCCATGAGCTTTGCCCAGCTGGCCATGGCGCGTATGGGCGTGGCCGTGGGCGAGGCAGGGGGCAGCGCGCCATCACTGTCCATGATTGCTGATCTCTACCCTCGTGCGCAGCGCTCTCGCGCCATGAGTGTCTACATGCTGGGGCCGCACCTGGGCACGCTCTTCGGCCTGGGGGCGGGCGCCTGGATCGCGCACCAGTACGGCTGGCGCACGGCCTTCATCGTGATGGCGGTGCCTGGCATCCTGGCCGCGGTGCTGTTGCGTTGGACTTGCGTGGAGCCCACGAGGGGGCGGTGGGACACACCTGGGGCGGCAGCGGGGGACGAGCAAGCCAGCGGGCCTGCCGCAGCGGGTGAGGGTGGCGCTGCATCGCAAGGCGAACCGACGCAGGCCAAGCAACCGTTGAAGCAGGTCTTGCTGGAGGTCTGGCGCACGCCGGGATTTGCCTGGATCGCCATCGCGGGCATGCTGTTCGGTCTGGCCGGTTACGGGCTGGGTATCTGGGGCACTGCCTTCCTGGTGCGCACGCACGGCCTGAATCTGCGCGACGCCGGCATCCTGGTGGGTCTGACGGGCGGGGTGGCCGCCATCGTGGGCGCGCTGGCCAGCGGCTGGCTGACCGACAAGCTGGTGGC
>CAYSOD010000042.1:0-14320 GCA_964432385.1 uncultured Rubrivivax sp. | reverse complement strand
GCTACTACCACCACAGCCGCATCAACCAGAGCCTGCACCTGCTCAGTGCGCTGAGCTTCGTCGTGGCCTACGCGCTGCTGTTCATCGAGCCCGCCTGGTCGGCCATCCTGGCTTGGTGCGTGTCCATGGTCTCACGCCAGGCTGGGCACTTCTTCTTCGAGCCACGGGGCTATGACCACGTGAACCAGGCCACCGATGAATACAAGGAAGAGATCAAGGTGGGCTACAACATCCGCCGCAAGATCGTGCTGATGGCGGTGTGGGTGGCCCTGCCTGTTGCCTTGTGGGCCACGCCATCACTGGGGGGCTTGATCGAGCCGGCAGTCACGTTCAGGGACTACGTGCATGACGTGGGCATGTCCTGGCTGGCACTCGGCGTGGCTGGCCTGGTGGTGCGCGTTCTGCAGTTGTGGATTCAGGACAGCCTGATGACCGGGGTGGTGTGGGCCACCAAGATCATCACCGACCCCTTCCACGACATCTGGCTGTACCACAAGGCACCGCTGTACCTGCTCAAGGGCGAACTGATCGACCCGATGACGCACGCCCAGCGTCACTGAACCGCCGGGGCGGCTCGCCAGCGCCCCAGCATCTCGGCCAGGATGCCGCGACGGATCGCGCGGTCGGTCAACGCGGCATCCCGCCACCACCAGCCGTCCGCCTGCATCTGACGAGCCGCCGCCACCAGGCGCTCGAGCACCGCTTGCAGATCTTCATCCCGGTAATTCAGGCTGAAGATCAGGCGGCCCGAGCCCACCCAGCTCAAGGCCAACCCGTGGGAGCGAAGATAGAACTGCAGCATCCAGTTGTAGCGGGAAGGTTGGGTGTAGGTCATGGTCCAGACGCTGGACATCTGCGCCACGCGCACCGGAAGGCCCTCCTGCTCCAGGCGGCTGTTGAAGCGCGCGGCCCAGGCATTCCAGCGCTCGTCGAGCCCTTGGTACAGCTCCTGCACAGCCGGCGTTTCCAGGCGATCGAGAAAAGCCTTCATCGCACCCATCACATAGGGGTGAGCGTTGAAGGTGCCGCGGGCAAAGCAGATGTCGGCAGGACGGTCTTCGCGGAAGCGCTTCATCAAAGAGGCGCGGCCGCAGACCACACCCACCGGCAAACCACCGCCCAGCGTCTTGCCGTAGGTGACCATGTCGGCGCGCACGCCAAAGTACTCCTGCGCGCCGCCCGGCGCCAGGCGGAAGCCCAGGAACACTTCGTCGAAGATCAGCACGATGCCGCGCTGGGTGCACACCTCCCGCAGGCGCTTGAGCCAGGCGGTGTAGGCGGTACGGTCAAACCCTGCGCTGCGGCTGCTGTCCACCAGCGAGGAGTCGCCCGGGGCCGGCCGGTTGGGATGCAGCGCCTGCAGCGGGTTGATCAGCACACAAGCAATGTCCTTGCGGGTGGCCAGCACGTGCAAGGCGCGGTCGTCCATGTCCTTGAGGGTGTAGGTCTGGCGCGGGGTGACAGGGTTGCCCGGGCCCGGCTGCACGTCTTCCCACCAGCCGTGGTAGGCCCCGCAGAAGCGCACCAGGTGTGTGCGGCGCGTGTGGTAGCGCGCCAGTCGGACGGCCTGCATCACGGCCTCGGTGCCGGACATGTGGAACGACACCTCATCCTGACCAGAAATCGCCTTCAAGCGCTCCACGTTCTGGATCACGCAGGGGTGGTAGGCACCCAGCACCGGCCCGAGTTCGGCGGCTGTGGCCGACCCTTCGGCAATGCAAGCCTTATAGAAGTCGTAACCGAACAGGTTGACGCCATAAGAGCCGGTAAGGTCGTAGAACTCGTTGCCGTCCAGGTCGCGCACCTTCACGCCGGCGGAAGACTGCAAGAAGCTGCCCACACGCAGTTGCTCGCGCAGGTAGGGGCTGAACTGAAAGGGCACCCGGTAGCTGCCGGTGAACTGCAGGTCGGAAACCCCGGCACGGGCCTGCGCGGTGGCCTGTGCGCTCAGGGGATAGCGGGTGGCATAAAGACCAGCCAGCTGCCGAAGCCCGGCCTGGCGCAGACGGACCACCTCCTCGGGCGCCCCATCACGGGCGCAGAGGCGCGACTCGCTGTCGGCCTCGCCCGGAACCAGCGCTGCCCCCCGCCTGGCCATGCGCGAGTGCCCCGCCAGGGAGCGATGCTTGGCGCGCGAGAGTTCGATACGTCGCTTCAGGCGCGGCAGTGTCCACGCCGCAGCTCCCAGGGTGGCAGCTGCCATCGCGGACAGCGCAGACAAGGCCATGGTTTCCTGCATGTTTCAGACCCCTTCGTGGCACACGTTGTTGCGGATGGCTCGGTATACCCCCGCCCTTTGACAGGCTGATGAAATGAACCAAGACCCTTCAGTACCCTCGACCACCACTACCAGCACAGTGTTGTCAGCGCACCGCCCATCCTGGTGGCGACGCCTGCTGGCGCAGGAGGACCTGAACTTCCTGCTCACCAACCGGGTGCCACGCATCGCGCTGACGCGCTTCATGGGTTGGTACAGCGGCATCCGCAGTCCGTTGCTCACCCGGCTGTCTATAGCGGTGTGGCGCCTGTTCACCCACCTGGACCTGCGAGAAGCCCAGCAGCAGCACTTCAACAGCCTGCAGGAGTGCTTCACACGGGCGTTGCGACCTGGTGCCCGCACCGTGGACCCGGACCCCAACGTGATGGTGAGTCCGAGTGACGGCATCGTGGGCGCCTGCGGTAGCGTGAGACAGGGTCAGCTGTACCAGGCCAAGGGCTTCCCGTATGCCATGAGCGAGCTCTTCGGGCCGCACCAGGACGCTTCAGCCTTCGAGGGCGGCACTTACGTGACGCTGCGCCTGACATCGGCCATGTACCACCGCTTTCACGCGCCGCATGACGCCCTGGTGCATCACGTCAGCTACCTCAGCGGCGACACGTGGAACGTCAACCCCATCGCACTCAAGCGGGTGGAGCGTCTGTTCTGCCGCAATGAGCGAGCCGTGCTACGCACGCGACTTCACCGAGGCGGGCACGAGATTGCCCTGGTGCCCGTGGCCGCCATCCTGGTGGCCAGCATGCGCTTTCACTTTCTCGACGTGCTGCTGCACCTGCGCTACCGGGGCCCGCATGAACTGCCCTGCAACGCAGCCGTCTCGAAGGGTCAGGAGCTGGGATGGTTCCAGCACGGCTCCACCATCATCGTGTTCGCGCCAGAGGGCTTCAGCCTGTGCCCAGGCATCCAGGAGGGCACGCGCATCTGCATGGGTCAACCCCTGATGCGTTTGCCTGCGTCTGTCACGGATCTGTAGGACAGCGTTCACGCTGGCGTCATGCGTGTGCCGGAGCATTGCCGCAGGCCGTTAGTGCGGTGGCATACGCCGCCCCGCGTGCCACAGGAGTGCTGCGATGAAGATCACCGTGTTTGGTGCCGGCTACGTAGGTCTTGTGACGGCAGCCTGCCTGTCCGACATGGGCAACAGCGTGGTGTGCGTGGACGTGGATGCCAAGCGAGTCGAGGGCCTGCAGCAGGGGCACATCCCCATCCACGAGCCGGGCCTGGCTGAACTGGTGTCGCGCAACGCTGGGGCAGGGCGTCTTCAGTTCACCACGGATGCAGCGCTGGGCACGGCTCACGGCACCATCGTCTTCATCGCGGTGGGCACGCCACCCGCGGAGGACGGCTCAGCCGATCTGGAACATGTCCTGACGGTGGCGCGCAGCATCGGGCGCCACATGCAGGACTACAAGGTGGTGGTGGACAAGAGCACGGTACCCGTGGGTACGGCCGACCGGGTACGCCAGGAGATCGCCCAGGCGCTTCGAGAGCGCGAGGCCATCGTGCCTTATGCCGTGGTGTCCAACCCCGAATTCCTCAAGGAGGGCGCGGCCATTGCCGACTTCATGCACCCGGACCGCGTGGTCATCGGCGCAGATGACGAGCAGGCCACGCTGCTGATGCGGGCGCTGTATGCACCCTTTCTGCGCAACCGGGACCGCGTGCTGGTGATGGACACGCGCAGCGCCGAGTTGACCAAGTATGTGGCCAACGCGATGCTGGCCTCGCGCATCAGCTTCATGAACGAGATGTCACGCCTGGCTGAGCGACTTGGGGCAGACATCGAGCAGGTACGTATGGGCATCGGCGCAGATCCTCGCATCGGCACTCACTTCCTTTATGCGGGTTGCGGGTGGGGCGGCTCGTGCTTTCCGAAGGATGTCCAGGCGCTGCAGCACATGGGACAGGCGAACGGTGTCGAGTTACAGATCGTGGCTGCCGTGCGGGATGTCAACGAGGGCCAGAAGCGACTGCTGGCCCAACGTGTGTGCCACCGCTACGGGGAAGACCTGCGCGGGCTGAGCTTTGCGGTCTGGGGACTGTCCTTCAAGCCGGGAACCGATGACTTGCGTGAGGCTCCGAGCCTGCTGCTGATTGATGAATTGCTTCAGCGGGGTGCAAGTGTCAGGGCCTTCGATCCTGTGGCCATGCCCGGCCTGGCGGCGCTGTGGCCCCAGCGCCCAGGTCTGATGCTGTGCACCGAACCGCTGGATGCCGCCACCGGGACCAGCGCGCTGATCGTGGTGACCGAATGGCGCGAGTTCCGCAGCCCGGACTTCGGGGTGCTGAAGTCAAGAATGAAAGCGCCGGTGATCATGGACGGGCGCAATCTCTACGACCCGGGCCTGATGGCTCAGCTGGGCTTTGAATACCTGGGCATCGGCCGGGGCAGCGTGGACAACCGCTGGTCCGGCTTGCCCGAGTCCCGGCTGCAGGCGCTGGCCGCCTGACCAGGGCGCCGCGGCCGCCACGGGGGTCGCGGCTCCAGCTTCTCCGGCTGTGACCGGCGTCCGCTGATCCTGCCGGCGCGGCACATGCTCCAGGGCTGCGCTGCGGTCGATGATCTCCAGGCGGCCATCATGGTGCTCCACCAGGGCGGTCAGGGATTCCACCCAATCGCCATCGTTGCAGTACAGCACGCCCTCGATTTCGCGAATCTCCGCGTGGTGGATGTGCCCGCACACCACACCATCGGCACCGCGCTTGCGAGCCTCTCGGGCCACGGCAACTTCGAAATCGCTCACATAGCTGACGGCACGCTTGACCTTGAGCTTGAGATAGCGCGACAAGCTCCAATACGGCAGGCCCAAACGGGCCCGCAGGCGGTTGAACCAGCGGTTCACCTTCAGCGTGAACTCGTAGGCCGCATCTCCCAGATAAGCCAGCCACTTGGCGCACTGGATCACGCCATCGAAGAGATCACCGTGGGTGATCCACAGGCGCCGTCCATCGGCCGTCACGTGGATGCACTCGTCCACCACATCCACGCCGCCGAAATTGTGCGCCACATACTTGCGCGCGAACTCATCGTGGTTGCCGGGCACGAACACCACGCGCACGCCCTTGCGAGCCTTACGCAGAATCTTCTGCACCACGTCGTTGTGGGCCTGGGGCCAGTACCAGGAGCGACGCAGTTGCCAGCCGTCGATGATGTCGCCGACCAGATACAAGGTTTCGCACCGGGTGTCGCGCAGGAAGCTCAGCAGCGCCTGAGCCTGGCAACCGGGAGTACCCAGGTGAAGGTCGGAGATCCACACGGTGCGGACGTCGATCTTGGTGGCGGAGTCGTCTTCCATGCGCCGGCCCTTGAACATCGATGCAGCCATGGTGGCGACCTGACGTGACGCCCATGTGACCGATGGGGTTGATGTGGTGAGAAGTCCACGGATCAGGATGTGATGGCGTTTCAGTGACGGCATGCAGCCTGTCATCAAGCCGTCATCGATCTGCCCGACAAGACCCGTCTTACGCCGGCCCCGCGCGTGACATTCCCGATCCGCAGCCCATGGCGACCGATGAAATGACTCCTTCAGAGCTGACTCAGCAGGCCAACGACGGATTGATCTGCGGCTACCAGTTCGACACCCAAGGCAACGCCACGCCTGTGGCCTCGACCGCGCAGGCCGCTGGCCTGCTCGATGCTTCCCTACAGGGCTTCATGTGGCTGCACATGAACCTGAGCCACGCGGCCAGCCTGAGATGGCTGCGCACGCACGCCGGGCTGAGCGAGAGCTTCTTCGAGTCGCTGGCCGAAGGCTCGCGCTCAGCACGCATCGAGCGCGATGAGGACTCCCTGTTCGCTGTCCTCAACGATGTCACCTTCGACTTCAGCTTTGACGCCAAGGAAGTGGAGACGCTCTGGATCAGCGTGACTCAGCGCCTTGTCATCTCCGCCAGACGCCGCCCGCTGCGCTCCGTGGACCGGCTGAGAACCGCTGTGCGCAGAGGAGCTCGGCTGCCCACCAGCGTGGACCTGCTGGACCACCTGCTGCGTGATCAGGCTGACGAACTGCAACGCATCCTGCGGCAAGCCTCGGAGCGCATGGACACTGTGGAGGATGAGGTGCTGGCCGGCCGCCACGAGCGCCACAGCGCGGAGCTGACGGGCCTGCGGCGCCTCATGGTCAGACTGCAGCGCCTGCTCACCCCAGAGCCCAGCGCCCTGGCCCGCGTGCTCAGCCGGCCACCCGAATGGATGTCAGCTCACGACCTGCAGCAGCTGACCCAGGCCAATGAGGAGTTCTCCCTGGTGCTGCGAGACATCGCGGCACTTCAGGACCGCATCAAGCTCACGCAGGACGAATCGGCCGCGAAAGTGGCCGAGGAGAACAACCGCAGCCTGTTCATGCTCACCATGGTCACCGTGCTCGCGCTGCCCATCAACCTGACTTCCGGCCTGTTTGGCATGAACGTCGGAGGCATTCCGCTCGGCGATTCATCCAGCGGATTCTGGTGGATGGTGGGGCTCATCGGTGTGCTCACTGCAGCGATCGCCTGGCTGGTCTTGCACCGTCTTAGGGGCCGAGGGCAGTAAAGCCCCAATCCTCCTGAAGATCAGTCGCCTTGCCGGGGCCGGCCGGTTTTGATCGGCTGCAGCCGCTCCAGCGCGGCCAAGAGCGTCGACGGTTCTTGCTGGCTCAGCAATTGCAGTCCTGCGCGCAGCAACTCGCTCTTCTTGGCGGCCCGGCCCTGGCCCAATGCGCGAGCCTTGAGCACTGCCACCAAGGCGAAGTCCGTCTCCGGCATGGTGAAGCTGTCGCGCACAAGACGAATCTTGGGAGGCTTGGTAGGCTTTGCAGATGCGATGGGCGCAGTTGCCGATGGGGCGGCGGAAGCGGCTGGCTTTTCCGCCTTGCTGGGCTTCGTGATGGCACCTTGCGCGGGGCGCACCTTGGCCCGTGCCTTGACCGCTGGCTGGGTTGCTGCACTGGCATGAGGCTTGGGCGGCACGGACCGCCGCTTGGACGCGGCGGGCTTTGTTGGAGAGGCGGCGACCGAGGCGGGGGCGGAAGCTTGCTTCATGAAAACTCCTTGAGCGGACAGACTTGAAACTGTTTATACAGTTTATACGGTTCATCACAGACCAAGAAGACCCTACGGACGACTCCACCCGGACGCGGTGCCACCTTCAGGCCCGACGCCCTGGCAGCCGGACAGCGCGCATGGCGTTTGTGTCTGATGCATGACGGCCTGCAGACATGGGTTTTCAGCCGGTTTCATGGAATCTTCACACGGCGTTTTGATGATGGACGCTCCCATCCTCGAGGAGTTCCCGACATGCGCCAAGTACCCACCGAAACCTTCATCGACCCTGACGATCAGGACAACAACACGTCCGCCAACCCCACCTTTCAGCAGGTGCTGAGCGCCGGACTGAGCCGCCGCAATGTGCTGCGCGGCGGGCTGGGCGGTGCCCTCACCGCCATGTTCGCCCCCGTGGCGCTGACCGCCTGTGGCGGCGGCAATGACCCCGTCGCGGCAGCGCCCGCAGCCCCGGCCGCGCCCGCCGCACCCTTGCTGGGCTTCGCTGCCGTGGCAAAGACCCTGGCCGATACCAACACCGTGCCCGCCGGCTACACCGCACGCGTGATCCTGGCTTGCGGCGACCCGTTGGCCGCGGGCGTTTCCGCGTACAAGAACGATGGCACGGATACCGGCTACGACAAGCGGGTAGGGGACTGCCATGACGGGATTCAGTACTTCGGCTTGTCAGCCAGCGGCATGCGCGACGACAACAGCAGCGACCGCGCGCTGCTGGCCATGAACCACGAGTACATCACCCCTTGGGTCTTGCACGCCAACGGCCCGTCGGCCAACCCTCGGCCCGCGACTGAAGTGGACATCGAGGTGGACTGCCACGGCATCACAGTGGCCGAGGTGAAGAAGAACGCCCAAGGCATCTTTGAGGCCATTGCCGCCTCGACTTTCAACCGGCGCATCACTGGCACCACCGAGATCGAGTTGTCAGGTCCAGCCCGCGGCAACCCGTTGTTCGTCACCAAGTTCTCGCCCAACGGCACCAAGACCCGCGGCACGATGAACAACTGCGGCAATGGCAAGACGCCATGGGGCACGCTGCTGACAACCGAGGAGAACTGGTCGGGTTACTACTTCCGTGCAGCAGATGACCAAGCCAAGCGCACCACGAAGGTCAATGCTTCCTTTGCCCGGTATGGCCGCAGCGTCACCGCCACCTCCGCCGCCAGCAGCCGATACGGCTGGGAGACCGCTGGCACGGCTGACAGGTACCAGCGCTGGAACACCAGCCAGACCGGTACGAGCGCCGACGGCAGCGATGACTACCGTCACGAGTGGTTCTGTCAAGGCTTCATGGTCGAGGTCGACCCGTACGACGCCGCCTCAACCGTCAAGAAGCGCACCGGCCTGGGCCGGCTGGCACATGAGAACGGCGCCTTCGGCCTGCCCGTGGTGGGTAAGCCACTGGCCGTGTACATGGGCTGCGACTCGCAGAACGAGTACGTCTACAAGTGGGTGTCCACGGCGCTGTGGTCGGCAGCAGACGCCACCGCCGCGAACCGCATGGCCATCGGTGACAAATACCTGGACAGCGGCAAGCTTTATGTTGCCAAATTCAACGACAACGGCACGGGCGAATGGATTGAACTGACGGTGACCAATCCGCAGATTGCTGCCGCACCGTTTGGCTTCACCAGCCAACAGGAGATCTACATCCACACCCGCATCGCGGCTGATGCGGTGGGCGCCACGAAGATGGACCGCCCAGAGTGGGTGGATGTACACCCGACCACGGGTGAGCTCTACATCACCATGACCAACAACAGCAACCGCCGCGTTGCACCCACCGGGACCCAAACCAGGGTTGACGCCGCCAACCCCCGCGCTTATAGCGATGTGCGCGGAGGGATTTCAACCAGCAGCGGCAATGTCAACGGCCACATTGTTCGCTTCAAGGATGCCAACCCCGAGGCCACGAGCTTCAGCTGGGACATCTATCTTTTCGGCAGCGAGGCGTCTGCTGACAAGACCTTCATCAACCTGTCGGGCTTGACCGATGACCAGGACTTCTCCAGTCCCGATGGATTGGCGTTCACCCGCAGCACAGGCTTGTGCTGGATCCAGACCGATGACGGTGCCTTCACCGACGTGACCAACTGCATGCTCATGGCGGCCATCCCGGGCACCGTGGGAGACGGCAGCACGAAGACACTGAACTACGGAACGGTGACAGTCACCACCCGGCCTGGCAAGCTGCCCACGGCCTCGACACTCAAGCGCTTCTATGTCGGCCCCTACGACTGCGAAGTGACTGGCCTGTGCGAAACGCCAGACGGCAAGACCATCTTCATCAACATCCAGCACCCGGGCGACACGACGCCAACGGATGTGAAGGACGCGACGAAGTACAGCAGCCAGTGGCCCAGCAACGTCGGCTACGGCGCTGGCAAGCGCCCCCGCTCGGCCACGGTGGTGATCACCAAGAACGACGGCAACAAGATCGGTTACTGAGGAGAGGCGGCCGTTGACCAAGCGTCGACGGCCTGCGCACCACAAAGACGGGGCGCCTGCGGGCGCCCCGTCATTTTCAGCGCCTCATCTGGGCACCGCCTTCAAGACCAGCTCCATCGCGTAGCGCGTGGGCGAGGGCCCCGTCTGCTGAAACCACAGCGTCATCGGGCCTTCGGTCAATACCGCGGCGGGAAGCTCCGCCACCACGTTGCGCAAAAGATCCTGAGGGCCCATGTGTCCGTACACCGCCATCTTGCTGACGTCGACGCCAGCATCAAACACAGCCGCCCTCTGGAGGGCATAGAAGGCGATGGCGTCCTCGGATTCATACTGCACCAGACGCAACGACGCCAGACGCTGACCGGCTGGAACGCTCCAACTGACGTAGTCCGCGTCGCCACGAACGACCGAGCCGTGGATGAGGTAGGTACGATCAGCCTGCAATGGCAACACCGTGGGTTGCAACGGGTTTCCAGAGGCCTCCTGCCAGGCGCCGCTGCCAGGCTGTTCGAGCGGCACGGCCTGCGGCGCCGACACATTCCCCGCCAGGTCCACCTGTCGCACCCAAAGGGTCGTGACCGCGTTACCCAGGGCCGCAAGACCCAGGCCGACCCCCGGCATCCAGGACTTCTGCTGGTCCAGGGAATACTCCCAGCGCGCTCCCGGCTCGATGCCAGAAAACTGCAGCAACCACGCACCCTGCTGCGTCTGTGCGTTCACGGACGGCTGCATGGGCGCCATGGTGTCGAGGACACAACTCACCTTGACGATCTCGGAGGTGTTGCCAAGCTCATCTCGGGCTCTGACCCAGATCATCTTCGAACCGTCGCCGGTAACCTGAAACTGTCCGCCTGAGCCCAATGTCCAGGTGATGCCCTGGTCCAGCGAGTATTCCCAGCTCAGGTCGCTCACCACGGTCCACAGGCCGTTGACCGTCACCCCGTCACTGACGCTCAAGCCTGTGTCCGTGAACGACAACTGGGGAGCAGGAAGCACCACAGCCTTGGGAGGGTTGCTGGAGGGCACGGTCGGGCCCGGCGGTAGCGGCACCGCGGCCATTGGCGGCGACTCCGCGGGGGATGGGCTGGTCACTGTCATCTCACCTGATGCGGTACCTCCACCGCAAGAAGCCAAGAACAGGCTCATAAGTGAAATGGGGGCAGCAAAGCTTTTCTTTAAACGTGCCACGGTTTGTCCTCTGCCCATCCAGAAAAGAGTTCTCCCCGACCAATGACACCCGCCCGTTCAGTGAGGACTGGCTTCAAGCCCTGCTCAGCCGAGGCGCACCAGTCTCTTCAGGCGAGGTGACACCTGCATGTCACCCGGCCCGAAACCTCAAGCGAAGCAAGGTCCGTCACAAAAACTTCATGAACCCGGAAAACAATTCGATCGTTGTCGAAATATCAGGAAGTTGAGAACCCAATGAGCATGAGCACGCCCACGAAAGTCGGCATCAACGGCATGGGCCGCATCGGCCGGCTGGCGCTGCGCGCCGCCTTCGGCGCGGCCGAGCGCCCGCAGGACGACCCCCGCGCGGGCAACCGCCTGGAGGTAGCGCACCTGAACGAACTCAAGGGCGGCAGCGCCGCCACGGCGCACCTGCTGGCGTTTGACAGCGTGCAGGGCCGCTGGCGCGAGGACATCGAGGCGACTGATGAGCATGCAGTGCGCATCGGTGCGCGCACGCTGGGCTTCAGCGCACACGCCACGCCGGCCGACATTCCTTGGGGTGACCTGGGCGTGGACGTGGTGCTGGAGTGCACGGGTAAGTTCCTCACGCCTGAGACGCTGCAAGGCCACCTGGACCGGGGCGCCAAGCGCGTGATCGTCGCCGCCCCGGTGAAGACCGGCGGCGTGCTCAACGTGGTGGTAGGTGTGAACGAGCACCTCTACGACCCGCAGCAGCACCCCATCGTCACGGCCGCGTCCTGCACCACCAACTGCCTGGCGCCGGTGGTGAAGGTGGTGCACGAGGCCCTGGGCATCCGCCACGGCCAGATCACCACCATCCACGACCCCACCAACACCAACCTCGTGGTGGACGCGCCGCACAAGGACCTGCGGCGCGCCCGCAGCGCCATGCTGAGCCTGGCGCCCACCACCACGGGCAGTGCCACGGCCATCGCCCTGATCTACCCGGAGCTCAAGGGCAAGCTCAACGGACACGCCGTGCGGGCCCCGGTGCTCAACGCATCGCTCACCGACTGCGTGTTCGAGCTGCAGCGCGCCACCACGGCCGAGGAAGTGAACGCCCTGTTCGCGCAGGCCGCGCGCGGGCCGCTGGCCGGCATCCTGGGCTACGAGGAGCGGCCGCTGGTGAGTGCCGACTATGCGCGCGACACGCGCAGCTCCATCGTGGACGCGCTGTCCACTATGGTGACGGACGGCACGCTGCTGAAGGTGTACGCCTGGTACGACAACGAGATGGGCTACGCCTGCCGCATGGTGGACCTGGCCTGCCATCTGCAGCAGCAGGGGATGTGATGTCCGAGGACTCGCGAGCGCGGGGGCCGAGCGCCGGGCCGCCCCAAGCCGGCCCGCATCCCCACGGGGGATCGCCCGGCGTACCCGCCAGTCGAGGGGCACGTGACTACGCCATCGTCACCGCCGCCTACTGGGGCTTCACGCTCACGGACGGCGCGCTGCGGATGCTGGTCCTGCTGCACTTCTACCAGCTGGGCTACTCCCCTTTCACCCTGGCCTTCCTTTTCCTGCTGTACGAGGCCGCCGGGGTGGTGGCGAATTTGGTGGGCGGCTGGCTGGCCACGCGCTACGGCATCGCCCGCATGCTGGCCGTGGGGCTGGGCACGCAGATCCTGGGTTTTCTGATGCTGTCGGCCTTGTCACCCGACTGGACGGTGGCGGCCTCGGTGGCCTGGGTGGTGGGCGCGCAGGGCCTGTGCGGCGTGGCCAAGGACCTGACCAAGACGGCCAGCAAGTCGGCCATCAAGCTCACCGCCAGCCAGGCCAGCGGCCAGCTCTTCAAGTGGGTGGCCTTCTTCACCGGCAGCAAGAACGCGATGAAGGGCATCGGCTTCTTCCTGGGCGGCGTGCTGCTGCAGGCCCTGGGCTTCACCCACGCCCTGTGGGCCATGGCCGCGCTGCTGGCGCTGGTGTTCGTGGGGGTGGTGGGCTTCGTGCCGCCGCTGATGGGCAAGAACAAGGCGTCGAAGTCAGCCCGTGAACTCTTTGCCAAGAGCCGGGCCATCAACCTGCTGGCCGCCGCGCGGGTGGCCCTGTTCGGGGCGCGCGATGTGTGGTTTGTGGTGGGCGTGCCCGTGTTCCTGTACGCCTCGGGCTGGAACTTCACCATGGTGGGTGCGTTCCTCGCGCTGTGGACCATCGGCTACGGCGTCGTGCAGGCTGCGGCACCGGCCATCGTGCGGCGCAGCGAGGACGGCCTCACGCGCGAAGTGCCCGCAGCACGCGCCTGGTCGGCCCTGTTGGCCGCCGTGCCGCTGGTGCTGGCAGGCCTGGTGTGGGCGCAGGTGCCGCAGCTGACCTGGGTGGTGGTGGCGGGGCTGGCGGTGTTTGGCGCGGCCTTTGCCGTCAACTCCTCGGTGCACTCCTACCTGATCCTGGCCTATGCCGGCTCGGAGAAAGCGGCCGAGGACGTGGGCTTCTACTACGCGGCCAATGCGTTGGGGCGGTTCTTCGGCACGCTGATGTCGGGGCTGCTGTACCAGTGGGGCGGGCTGTCATGGTCGCTGTTGGGCTCCGGTCTCATGCTGCTGGCGTGCTGGGCCGTGACGCTGGCGCTGCCCACCCGTTTGCCTCTCGCGGGCCCGGGCCCGGGCCCAGACCTGGACGCGCGCGCATGAGCGCCGCCGTTCTCAACACGGCCACCGTACTGATGCCCGGCCCCATATCCGAGGCCCAGGCGGTGGCTGCGCTGGCTGCATTGGCCCAACCCGCCCGGTTGCGCGTGTTCCGCGCCCTGGTGGGCGCAGGCCCTGACGGTATGACCCCGGGCGTGCTGGCCGCCACCCTGGGCGTCCCCTCGTCCACCTTGTCGTTTCACCTCAAGGGCCTGGCCGACGCCGGCCTGGTGCAGGCCGAGCGCCAGGGCCGCCATCTGGTGTACCGCCCGCTCATCGCACAGATGAACGAACTCATCGCGTATCTCACCGATCACTGCTGCGACGGCCAGCCCTGCGGCATCAGGACAGGTCATCCACAGACCAGTTACTGACATCGGGCTGCTGGCCCAAGGTTCTCGGTTTGCGCCACGCAATGTCACTCGCTGTCACCTGACAGCCAGCAGCAACAACCCGCAGGGCAGGCGGTCAATCAACCCGCGGACCACGTGCGTCTGCCACCACTGCCTCGACCAGGGCGGTTCCCGCCGGTGAGCCAGTGCCACCAGAGTGGCAGGCTCTGTCCTGGCAATGCGAACCAGTTCGTCCAGGCAAGCTCCCTCCACCACCATCGCATCAACCCTGAGGCCGTTGGCTCGCAAAGCATCCGCCCCGCGCTCCAGCACGAATCGCACGTGCGCTCGCTCTGCGGCGGCCGCTTCTGGGAAGAAGTCCAGCAAGTCTTCCTGATCACTGC
>CAYSOD010000041.1:730-14328 GCA_964432385.1 uncultured Rubrivivax sp. | reverse complement strand
CTCTGAGCCATCGGCCGCGGTGTGGCGAGACTTCAGTTGTGCCAGTCCGGCCAGCGACTGCGCGATGTCGGGCCAGGCCTGCTGCAGCGCCTTGGGCAGAAAGGTCTCCATCCGCCGGCGCGGCCGCTCCACGGGCAGCGCCCGTGCCCAACTGCGCAGCAAGTGCGCCTCATGCCTCGGCCCTGCGCCCAGGGCGCGCAGCTCGACGCGTAGCGTGGAGAGCTCGGTGAGCCGCCCGTCCACGGCTAGAACCCGAACTCCCGCACCAGCACCGCCGAGGCTTGTCGGACGTAGCGCAGGCCGGGGGCTTCGGCGCGCGCGTGGACGGTGACGGTGCCGCGCAGCGTCTGGCGGTTCATGCCGACGGCCAGCGTCTGGCCTTCGGCCAGGGCGAGGGTCACACGGTACACCGCGCGCTCGGGCACCAGTTGGCCGTGCTTCTCGCGGGCCATCAGGTGGCCGCCGGCCTGGGTGGCCAGTTCGGGGCGGGCCAGCACGCGCGAGGCGTCGCGGTCCACGTCCTGCACACGCAGTTGCAGCGGCGCGGCATCGGCGCCGTCCTTGATGAACATGGCTCGGTCGCCGGCGCGGATGCGCTGCACGGCGTCTTCGTCCAGCCAGGTTTCCACCAGCCAGGGCGTGCCGTCCTTGACCAGCAGCCCCAGACGCTCCTTGCGCGCCAGCCACTGGCCCTCGCGCAGGTCTGGGTCCAGGTCGCGCAACGTGCCGGTGTAGGGCGCCTTGGGCGCGAAGTTGCGCAGTTCGGTATCCACGCTGGCCAGTTCGGCCTGCGCCGTGGCCAGCGTGTCCTGAGCCACCAGCATCTTCTGCTTGGTCTGCTCGTCAAAGCCTGACGCGGCAGCTTGCCAGCGCAGCTGGTCTACGCGGGCGGTGAGCGCCTGGCGCCGGGTGTTGAGATCGGGCACGTGCAGCCGGGCGATGAGCGCGCCCTCGGGCACGCGCTCGCCCTCGCGGAACTTCAACTCATCCAGCCGGGCACCCGAGGGGGCGTACACCGGCCAAGACTCAGCCGGCCGCAGCAAGGCGCTGGCCGTCACCCTCCCCGGCCAGGGCACGAAAGCCAGGCCGACGAGCGCCATCAGCACCATGGCGGAGACAACAGTGCGCCCGCGCTGCAGGATGGACTTGCGCCGCTCCCCCCAGGCCTTGAGCTCCATGCGTACCGGGCGCCAGATGAACCAGGCGATCTCCACGATGAACAGAAAGATGCCCAGCACCTTGAAGAACAGGTGGTAGACGAGCAGCGCGATGCCCAGGAACAACACCAGCCGGTACAGCCAGGTGCCGTAGGCGAAGGCGATCATCCAGCGCTGCTGACGCGGCGGCAGCCGCTCGGGCACCTCCTCGCCGAGGTTGAAGAGCCACTCGCGCAGGCGCCAGCGGGCCAGCGCAAAGCAGCGTTCGTGCAGATTGGGCATGTCCAGTGCGTCCGACAAGATGAAGTAGCCGTCAAAGCGCATGAAGGGGCTGGCGTTGATGGCGAGTGTGGCCACCCAGCTGGTGGTGGCCAGCACGAAGGCGGCCGAGCGCGCCGGGCCGTCGGGCAGCAGGCCCCAAGCCAGCGTGGCCCAGGCGGCGATCAGCAGCTCGGTGGCAATGCCCGCGCTGGCCACTTGAAGGCGGTGCTTCGGGTCGGTCAGCCGCCAGGCCTCGTTGGTGTCGGTGTAGGCCATGGGCCACAGCACCATGAAGGCCACACCCATGGTGGGCACGCGGCAGCCCAGCCGCTTGGCCGTGAAGGCGTGGCCCAGCTCATGCAGCGTCTTCACGCAGGCCAAGGCCACGGCGTAGGAGGCCAGCCCTTCCAGGCTGAAGGTGTCCACCAGCTGGGCGGTGAAGCGGTCCCACTGCCGCGCCACCTGAAACAGCCCCAGCAGCAGCGCCCCCAGGGTCAGGCCGAAGAAGGCTGGCGAATAGCACCAGCCCACCCAGCCCTTCCAGCGGCCCAGCCAGGCATCGGGCTTGACCAGCGGGATGCGGAAGAAGAGGTAGTGATGCAGCAGCCAATTCCAAGGGCTGCCCTGGATCTGCGCCAGGCGCTCGGCCAGCTTGCGCGAGGTGGCGGCGTCGCGCACAGGTTGCGTGAGCTGGTTGCCCACCAGAAACTGCGCCACGCCCTTCACGTCGTCTTCGGTCAGCTGCAGTGTGGTGCTGTCGCACACCGACTGCGCCATCTCGGCAGGGCTGCCTGCGCCCCAGCGCTGCAACAGCTCGAAGGTGGGCCAGTCGATGCGGAAAAAGAGGTTGCGCACAGGATCATGCAGCGTCCAGCTGGGCTGCCCGTCGGGCAGCACGGGCCCGGGCAGCAGGGCCAGCTCCTCCCGCAAGGCGGGCAGCTTGATCTCCTGGGGCGCGATGGCAGCCAGCATGGCGGCTACAGCCCCAGGGTGGAGCGCAGCGTGGCCACGGGCCGGCGCATCACCCACCAGGCGGCGGGTACCCAGTCGCCCTGCAGCTTGGCCGTGCCTTTGAGGCCCACGCGGTGATCGGTGGTGCCGTCCAGCGTGGCGCGCACGCGGTAGGCGTAGCTGCCGTCAGGCCGCTGCGCCGCGTCGTGCGCCATGTAGCGCAGGCGCGCGCTCACAGGCTCCAGCGGCCGGGCGTTGAGGTACAGCTGCACAGTGGCGCCGGGCTCCAGCGCGATGGCGTCGGCCAGCGGCAGCCAGGCCTCCACCTCCACGTCGCCCGTGGCAGCGAGGCGCAGGATGCGTTCGCCCACCGACACGGGCTTGCCGATCCACTCGCTCGGGTCGTCGAACAGCGCCACGCCGTCCTGCGGTGCCAGCACGCGGGCGCGGGTGAGCTGCTCGCGCAGGTAGCTCACCTCGGCGCGCTTTTCCTGGATGCGGCCGGTCAGCGTGGCCAGCTGCGGGCGCACCCGCGGGTCGGTCAGCGCCTGCTGCATGGTCTGGCGGTACTCGGTGGAGGCGGTGGCCAGGGCCTGATTGGCCACGTCCAGCCGGCTCTGGATCAGCGCCTCGTCGAAGCCGAACAAGGGTTGCCCTTTCTTCACCGGCTGGTTGGGCTTGACGTGGAACACGTCCACCACCCCGTCCAGCGGCGCGCGCACGATCACCGGGTTCACCGGCACCAGCTCGCCCGGGGCCAGCACCGACAGCCGCACGGGAACGAAGGACAGGGCGGCCAAAGCCAGCGCAGAGATGAGGAAGGGCCGGTTCCACCATGCGCGGCGGGTGTTGAGCGCGCCGGCCGTGTCGCGCCCCCAAGGGCGCCACCAGGGCCGCTTCTGCGCGCGGCGCAGGGACAGCAGCGAGTGCCACCAGGTGCCGCCCCATTCGGTGAGCAAGGCGATCTCGGGCTCCGACCAGGGCTCATCCCGGGCCAGCAGCAGCGCGGCCTGCGCGGCGGGCTGCGCAGCCCCAGACAGCGGCAGCCACAAGCCGTGCGTGGGCCACCATTCGGCCCATTCGCCGGCCAGCGGGGCCGGGAGGTCCACGGCCGTGAAAGCGCGGGCTTCGGCCGCCGCAGCACTCTTCAGGTGCCCGACCACCCCCTTGAGCCACTGCGCGTAAGGCGCATTGGCCTCGGGCTGCACCAGGCCTGACATGGCCTGCAAACCCCGGTCGGCCCGCCACAGCGCCGCCTGCCGGTACGGGGCCAGCGGGAGCGTGTCGTTGACCAGCAGGAAGGCCAGCTCCGCCTCACTGCGGGCCTGCCGCGCGCGGCGTGACAGGTCCAACAGCGTAGCGAGCGCATGGGTCAGGCCAGGGTTGTCAACGTCTCCCGCTTGCATCACGCTCCGGGCCGCGGTGCGGCAGTGGGCTGCACGCGTTCAGCGACCAGCCTGGCCGGCACCGCGTTGGATTTGGAGACCTTGCCCGCGTCCTCAGCACGCACCAACCCGCGTTCGGCCGCCAACTGTTGCGTGCGCTCCTGCAGGCGCTCCTGCACCGCCCGAGAGTTCATCAGGCGGTCCAGCAGCCCACCCGAGCGGCCCGCCAGCCGGATCTGGTCGGTGACGCCCAGGCGCCCCTGGGGCGGTGGGGGTGCGGGCGGAGAGGGGGCACGGTTGTCATTGTTCACCACGCCCGAGCCGACATTGAACTTGAAGTTCGCCGCTGCTTCACGCCCGTCGTTGTCGCGGGCGATCACCTGAATCTCCAGTTGCCCCGTGAAACCTGGCGGTGGCGTGACCGTGAAGGTTCCGGACTGTGGATTGAACAATATCCAAGGAGGTAGCGGGTTGCCGTTGACCTGCCTTGCGATCACCGTCAGCACGGCCTCAGACCGGGTGTGCGCGAAGGCGTCGTTGGGCAGGTTGAACGTGGTCACACGACCCGGGTCGACGAACTGGTCGGTGATGCCCTTGTCGCGCATCAGCGCTGGCGTCTCCGACTGGATCACCCGCACCTGGAAGCCGCTGGGGCTGGTGGCGATCTCACCCACCGCCGGCCGGTCAGGTACGGGCAGCGTGGAGGGTTTGGTGACCGACACGGCAGAGTCGAAGGCTGGCGCCGGTGCTGGGGGTGGAGGCGGGGCCGCAGGCGCGGGAGGTGCCTCACGTGGTGCCGGCGGTGGGGGTGGCGGCGGCGGTGGCGGCGGCGGTGGCGGCGTGTCGTCATCCGCCTCCCCTTGCGTGGGCCTGCCCGTCGTGTTGCCGCCTTCGAAGACGTTGCCATTCGTGCCGTCATCGAAGATCGTGCCCGTGCCGCGCGCGGCACTGCCGCCCGTGTTGGTGGCCACCAGGCGGAAGGTCTCCGGCCCTTCGAGCGGCAAGTCGTTGACGATGGCCACGCGCACGAGCAAGGTGTTGCCGCCCGCGGGTACGGCCACCAGTCCGCCGGGCGTGTAGTCCCGCCAGGCAGTCCCGTCAAAGTACTGAAGGGCGGTGCCTGTGTCGGTGCCTACCGTGGCGGTCCCGGACTCCAGGCCCAGGGTCACCAGTTGTCCCGGCTGCCCCGTGACAGTGAACACACCAAAGGGTGAGGCTTCGCTCACTGAGATGTTGTTGACGGCCAGCGGGCGGTCGTCCGTCACGCGGACTCCAGGCACTATCGCGCCCCGGTCGTTGTAGACCTTGCCCGAGCCATCGTCGACGATCGTGGCCGAGTCTGTGTCGGTAATGCCTTCTGGCAGGGTGGCAGTCAAGGTGAAGGCCTCGGGCCCTTCGAACGGCACGTCGTCAGTGGTCTGCACGGTGACGAAGAAGTCGGTCACCTTCGCCGGCAGGGTCACGTTCCCATTGCTGACAGGCAGGTTCTGCTTGACTCCACTGGCGTCAAAGTAGTGGGCAGTGAAGTTGGGGTTGTAGTCCAGCGGCACGCCGTTCTGCGAGTCGGTGCCTCCTGGCACGTCGGCCAGGGTCAGCCTGACCTGCGTGGGCAGGGACTTCGGCACGTTGAGCTTCACACTGAACACCGCGTTGGCGCCCTCGGCCACGTTGGGCTGACCCATCACATCCAATGACCGCACGATGAACACGGGCATGCCTGGATCGGTGATGTACCCCGGCCGCAGGTCCATATCGCCGAAGGCGTTGTCGGTGATGGTGTAGTCCAGCAGGAGCACGTTGCCGCCACCCACGCCAATGGACACCCCGTCGCCCCCTGGCGCCACCCTGGTGAAGTCCACCCAGCCTGGCTTGGTGATGGGGTCACCCGTCAAATCCACCAGCGGCAGGTTGGCCGCCCGGTAGGCATCGATCGTGGCCTGGTCCACCCACTTCACAAAGGCCATGAAGGTGTCCACCGTCTCGCCCGTGCGCGAGATGTCCACCGTGAAGCGCCACTGGAAACCAGGCCGCGAGGGGTCCTGATCGATGTTGGTCACGCCCGCCGGTGCGTCGCTGCGGATCTCTGCCGAGAAGCCCATGGGGCTCCAATTTGGGGTGAATCGGAACACGGACTGCAGCTTGTCGCGCTGCTCCTGCGTCAGCGGGTCCACGTGGATGTTGCGCAGTTGGATGGTCGGGTCCGGCACGCGGTTGCTCGTGCCCGTGTCCTCGGCCACCAGGTTCACGACCGCCTTCACGTCGCTCGTGTAAGGGTTGGTGTTCGCAGCGTCAAAGAAGGTCGAGTTGATCCACGAGAACGTGGTCACCGCGTTCTGGAAGCCGTCGCCAATCGACTGCGGGCGGTCAATGTTCAGGTCACCATCGAAGGCCGCCCCAATCTTGGCGAGTGACTCGCCTTCGGCGCCCGTGCCGATCAGGTTGTTCAGTCCCAGCGAGTAGGGTCTCAGCTGGATGCCCGGCAGTCCGCGAGCCCGGTTGGCCAGCACCGACTCCACTTCGGTGACGATGCCGTCAACGTCGGCGTCAGGCGGGGGTGCGATCGGGGTCTGGAAGCGGTCCAGCAGGTCGCCCTCAATGGCGTAGCGCACCGTGGCCGTGTCCGTGGCCCCACTGGGGTTGGTGATGGTGTAGCTGAAGCCGTCGGTGCGCCAGTCCAGTTCGACCAAGCGCGCCACGGTGGCCTCGGGCTTGCCCAAATCGGCCGCGCCACTGTTGGGGGTGTAGCGGAGCTTGCCGCTGTCCAGATCCTCCAGGGACATGACGATCGTCTGGTTCACCGCGACGGTCACCCAGTCCTGCGCCGTGGCCGTGCCTCGGTTGTACTCGAGCGCTCCGTTCGGGCTCAGGGCCGTGATCGCGAAGCGGCGCCCGCCGTGCTCGTAGAGGGTCTCGCCGTTGGCGTTCAGGTACAGGGTGCCATCGCTCAAGGCCACCTGCTTGGCAAAGCCTGCCCGTGAGGAATCGGTCAGGCCGCCGAAGTTCCTCGTGACCGTGGCGCCACTGCCATCCGCCAGGTTGATGGACTGGATGGTGAACGACGTGCCCGGTGCTGGCAGGTCATTGCGCAAGATGATGTTTTCAGCGCGTGAGCCCTTGAGCGTCAGGGTCAGCACATCATCGACGGCGTCGATCCGGTCATCGTCCCGTCTGGAGACCGTGTCCTTGGGCGGCGTGCCGTCTGGGTTGGGCGGCGCGTCCGGGAACTTGTCGCCCGTGCCGTCGTCGATGATGGTGCCAGTGCCTGGGGCGCTGGATCCACCGGTGTTGGTGGCGCTGAGCGTGAAGGTCTCTGCGCCTTCGAAGACGCTGTCCTGCTTGATGGGCGTGCGCACCAGGGCCTTGCCGGTGGCGTCCAGGGTGATGGTGCCGCCGGTGTAGGCCACCCAGGCCGATCCGTTCCAGACCTCCAGGCCGGGGCCGAAGTCGGCGCCCGGTGTGGCAGTGCCGCCGCTGACGTTCAGCGTGGCCAGTTGGCCGGCTGCACCGGAGACGGTGAACACCCCAAAGGGCGAGCCCTCGTTGACGGTGATGGAGTTGACCTTCAGCGGCCGGTCGTCGTCGAAGGGGCCGCTGCCCTTGGGCGGCGTTCCCTCAGGTCCAGGCGGCGCATCGGGGAACTTCTCGCCCGTGCCGTCGTCGATGATGGTGCCAGTGCCTGTGGCGCTGGATCCACCGGTGTTGGTGGCGCTGAGCGTGAAGGTCTCGGCGCCTTCAAAGACGCCGTCCTGCTTGATGGGGGTGCGCACCAGGGCCTTGCCGGTGGCGTCCAGGGTGATGGTGCCGCCGGTGTAGGCCACCCAGGCCGAGCCGTTCCAGACCTCCAGGCCGGGGCCGAAGTCGGCGCTTGGTGTCGCGCTGCCGCCGCTGACGTTCAGCGTGGCCAGCTGGCCCGCCGCGCCGCTGACGGTGAACACGCCAAAGGGCGAACCTTCGTTGACGGTGATGGAGTTGACCGACAGGGGGCGGTCGTCGTCGTTGCCACCGCCGCCCGTCGCATCGTCCTTGATCGTTCCAATGCCGATGGGATCGACCAACACCGCGTTCTGCGCAGATGCCAAGGTCAGCCGGAAAGATTCGCTCGACTCAAAGATCTTGTCGTTGGCGATGTCGATGGTGATCTGTTGAGTGGCCTCGCCTTCTTTGAAGCGCACTGTGCCAGTCACGTTGCGATAGTCGGCTTCAGCCGTCGTGGTGATATCTGTCAGCGAATAGGTGGCCGACGAAACCACGTTCAGACCGCCAGTTCGAGTGACGGTGAAAGTGAGGGTTCCTGCACCCTCATTGACGGTCACGTCATCCACCACAAGCTTCGGCAGGACGCCGTCAATCGTGGCGGTGGAGCTGTTATTGGACGGGTCAGTATCGGTGGTGCTGGTGCTCGCCGTTGCAGTGTTCGCTGCGCCACCGTTCGAATCCACGCGCACACGGATTGTCAACGTGGCGGTTGCGCCGCTGTCTATCGAGCCCACTGTCCAAATGCCCGAAGCAGCCTGATAGGCGCCGCTGCCGCTGTCTCCGAGATAGGTCAACCCGGCAGGTAGACGATCGGTGACCGTCACGCCTGAAGCCGGGTCAGGGCCGCGGTTGGTCACTTTGATGGTGAAAGCCACGGTATCGCCCACGTTAGGTGCGGCGTTATCCACGGTCTTGGCTACTGCAAGGTCGGCCGCTCTGGCATCTACGACAGCTCGACTCTCCCGATCGCCTGGCAGAGGATCTTTGGTCTTGCTGTCGACAGCCGCGACGTTGGTGACCGGTGCCAAGTCAACAGCCTTCGCGGTGATCCTCAGTTGTGCCGTCGCCCCATTGGCCAGCGTGCCGATGTTCCATCGACCTGTCGCGGGGTCGTAAGGGCCGTCGGCTGAGATCCAAACCAGACCGGCAGGCAACCGGTCGGTGACCACCACTTGTTCCGCATCATTGGGCCCCGCGTTTTGTACCGTCAGCGTGAACACGACGTTTTGACCCAGATTGGGCGTGGGGTTGTCGACGGTCTTTGCCAGTTTCAGGTCGGCCCCCTTGGCGTCCACCACCACGCGCCCGGTGTCATCTGTGGGGTCGGGGTCTGGTTGGTCGCTGCTGGCGGTGGCCACGTTCTCAACCGGTGTAAACGCCTCCACCACTGCCGTGATGGTCAGTGTCCGCGTGGCCCCATTGGGTACCGATCCCACGGCCCACAGCCCAGTGCCGGGGTTGTAGGCGCCTCCAGCCGAGTCGCCGAGATACCGCAAGCCGGCCGGCAATGGGTCGGTTACGCGCACGCCCGTGGCCGTGTCAGGCCCCTGGTTGGTCAAAGTCAAGGTGAAGGTAACGGTGTCACCCTGGTCCGGAGCCGCGTTACTCACACTCTTGACGAGGTTGAGGTCGGCCTGCTGGCCGTCCACGGTGACGCTGGAGGCGTCGTCGGTGGGGTCGTTGTCGGGCTGGTCGCCGCGCACGGAGGCCGTGTTGACCACGCCGGAGGCGCTGGTGGCGCGGGCGGTGATGGTCAGGGTGGCGGTGGCGCCGTTGGCCAGGCTGCCCACGCTCCACAGGCCGGTGGCCGGGTCGTAGGTTCCGCCGGCGTGGGAGACGTAGCTCAGGCCCGCGGGCAGCTGGTCGGTCACGCGCACGCCCGTGGCGCTGTCCGGGCCTTGGTTGGTGACCCGCAACGTGAAGGTGACGCTGTCGCCGACGTTGGGGCTGGCGTTGTTGACGCTCTTGACGAGGTTGAGGTCGGCCTGCTGGCCGTTCACACTGGCAGTCGCAGAGTTGTCCAGTGAATCCTGGTCGGGTTGGTTGCCCGACACGGTCGCCGTGTTCACCACATCGAAGGCGCTGTCCACCTTGGCCACGATGGTCAGAGTGGCGCTGGCACCGTTGGCGAGGTTGCCAATCGTCCAGTCCCCTGACACTGCGTTGTAGGCGCCAGCACCGCCATCACTCACATACGTGAGTCCTACAGGCAGCCGGTCGCTTACTTTCACGCCAGTGGCGGGGTCCGGGCCCTGGTTGGTCACGGTCAGGGTGAAGGTGACGTTCTCCCCCACATTGGGGCTGGTGTTCGAGACCGTCTTGACAAGGTTGAGGTCCGCTTTGGGATCGTTGGCTACCGTGATCGTCAGCGTGGCTGTGCTGATGTCACCGTCGGCGTCGGTGATGGTGTAGTTGAAGATTTCAGTCAGCCCGGCCGTGGGCACCTGGTTCCAAGAGGGAGGCGTGTAGGTGTAGGACCCATCGGCATTGATCAGGATGCTGCCGCCTGCGGCGGTAGGCCGGGCTATGCCAATGACGATGCCCGTGGACCCTTGGGAGGCACCTGTCACAGCTGCTTGCAAATTGCCTCGGTCATCGTTGGACAACAGGCCGGTTGCAGCGCTGCGCGATACCGCAGAACCACCCTCAGTCGCGGTGTTGGAGTCCGCAACGGCCGTTGGCAGGCGGTCCACCGCGATGGTCAGGGTGCTGCTGGACGAGTCGCCATCGCCATCGGTCAGCGTGTAGTTGATGACTTCGCTGATGACCCCGCCTTCAGGCAGTGAGGCGGGGGGCGAGTAGGAGTAGGTGCCGTTGGAGTTGAGGGTCAGCCTACCGCCTGCTGCTGTGGTGAAGGCCGTGCCGATGGTGATCGGGGTACCGCTTTGCGACGCCGAAGCGACGCTTGCAGAGTCAGCTCCAGCTCTGTCATTCGTTGTAACGTTGCCCGCAACTGCGGCTCCGCCTTCCGCTGACGCGTTGACATCCGCATTGGCCGTGGGCGTGTCGTCCACGATGCGCACGGTCAGCGTGCCGGTGCTGGTGCCGCCTCCGGCGTCCAGGATGGACAGGGCAATCGCGTCGGTGGACTCGCTGGCCCCCGTGTGATCCAGGCGTGCCTTGAGGGTGTAGGTGTAGCTGAGCGTGCCACCGGTGGACACACCCCCCACGCTGGTGGAGCTGGCGTAGCCGGTGAGGGTGAGGTTGCCCTCGCCGGTGTCGATGACCACGGGCGTGGTGCCCAGGGTGCCCAGTGCGGCCAGGCTCACGGTGGTGCCGCCCACGCTCACGCTGGTCAGGCCGTCGGCGGCGGAGAGGGTGATGGTGCCGGTGGTGGTCTCGGAGGTGTCGCCCGCGCTGGTCAGGCCGGCCTCATTGACCGTGGCCTGGCCGTTGTCGCCACCATTGCCATCGACGGCGCTGATAGCCGGCGGTCCGTCGGTGGTGCCGCTGATCGTGATGGTCAGCGTGGCAGTGCTGGTGTCGCCGTCGGCGTCGGTGATGGTGTAGCTGAAGACATCGGTCAGCGCCGTGCTGTTGGACTTCAGCGCGTTGACGGTGACGTTGTTGTCGTCCAGGTCGTAGGTGTAGCTGCCGTTGGCGTTCAGTGTGAGGCTGCCGTACGCGCCGGCCAAGGCTGAGCCCAGTGTGCCCGTGTTGGTGCCGAACTTCACCTGTGTGACAGGATTGGCGTTGGAGTCAGCGCCGATGCGGTCAGCCACATCCCCCGTGGCGCCCGAAGCGAACACGTTGCCGGTGAGGTTGGCTGCAGGCGAAGCCACCGTACCTTCGGTCACGCCTCGTGCGTCCGCATTGGCCGTGGGCGTGTCGTCCACGATGCGTACGGTCAGCGTGCCGGTGTTGGTGCCGCCTCCGGCGTCCAGGATGGACAGGGCAATCGCGTCGGTGGACTCGCTGGCCCCCGTGTGATCCAGGCGTGCCTTGAGGGTGTAGGTGTAGCTGAGCGTGCCACCGGTGGACACACCCCCCACGCTGGTGGAGCTGGCGTAGCCGGTGAGGGTGAGGTTGCCCTCGCCGGTGTCGATGACCACGGGCGTGGTGCCCAGGGTGCCCAGTGCGGCCAGGCTCACGGTGGTGCCGCCCACGCTCACGCTGGTCAGGCCGTCGGCGGCGGAGAGGGTGATGGTGCCGGTGGTGGTCTCGGAGGTGTCGCCCGCGCTGGTCAGGCCGGCCTCATTGACCGTGGCCTGGCCGTTGTCGCCACCATTGCCATCGACGGCGCTGATAGCCGGCGGTCCGTCGGTGGTGCCGCTGATCGTGATGGTCAGCGTGGCAGTGCTGGTGTCGCCGTCGGCGTCGGTGATGGTGTAGCTGAAGACATCGGTCAGCGCCGTGCTGTTGGACTTCAGCGCGTTGACGGTGACGTTGTTGTCGTCCAGGTCGTAGGTGTAGCTGCCATCTGCACCAATGGTCAGGGTGCCGTAGGTGCCGGTGGCTGCAGTGCCGTTGAGCGCACTGGTGGAGCCGCCCGCCACTGCCACGTTGGGCACAGCGTTGCCGGCGATCACGTTGACCACGGGGTTCGTGCGCACATCTGCGCCGAGGCGATCTGCCACGTCGCCCGTGGCGCCCGAGGCGAACACGTTGCCCGTCAGGTTCGCAGCCGGTGCTGCCACGGTGCCCTCGGTGACGCCACGCGCATCCGCATTGGCCGTGGGCACGTCATCCACGATGCGTACGGTGAGTGTGCCGGTTCTCGAATCACCTCCGGCGTCCAGGATGGACAGGGCAATGATGTCGGTGGACTCGGTGGCACCAGTGTGATCCAGGCGCGCCTTGAGGGTGTAGGTGTAGTTGAGGTTGCCGCCTGTGGAGACGGTGCCTACGTTGGAGGTGCTGGTGTAGCTCGTCAGGGTGAGGGTGCCCTCGCCCGTGTCGATGGTGGTGGCGGGGTCGCTCGGCAACGCCGTCAATTGAGCCAGACTGAGGGTCAGGCCGCCGACGGTGACGCTGCTCAGGCCATCTGCCGCGGTGAGCGTGATGGTGCCTGTGACGGTCTCGGAGGTATCGCCTGCACTGGTCAGACCGGCCTCGTTGACGGTGACGTCACCATTGGCAGTGCCGTTGCTGTCCACCGCACTCACCGCAGGGATGCCGTCCGTGGTGCCCGTGATCGAGATCGTCAGGGTGGTGGTACTGGTGTCTCCATCGGCGTCAGTGATGGTGTAGCTGAAGACCTCGGTGAGCGAAGAACTGGTGCCCTTCAGCGCGTTGACGGTGGCGTTGGACGTGTCGAGAGCGTAGGTGTAAGAGCCGTTCGCGCCGATCGTGAGTGAGCCGTAACTGCCAGTGACCACCGTGCCCGAACTGGTGTTCGTTGAACCTGAGGCGACCGCCGTGGTGGGCGTGGCGTTGCCGGCAATGACCGCGATCAGAGGGTTCGAGCGAGCGTCAGCACCTTGGACATCCGCTACATCCCCCGCCGCTCCGGACGCGAAGACGTTACCGGCAATGGTGACTGACGTGGTGGAAGACAGGTTTTCGGAGATGGTGCGGGAGTCTGGGTTGGCGGTGGGGCCGTCGTCCTTGAAGGCGATGGCCGAGCCCAGGTTGATGGTGGCGCTGCTGGTGGCGGTGTCACCGTCCTTGTCGGTGATGGTGTCGGTGCGGGTGAGCTTGATCTGGTCAGCCGAGGCCAGGGACTTGCTCTCGTTGGCGTCCGTGGCGCTGGCGTGCTTGATGGCCCGGATCTGGTCCAGCGTGACATCGCCATTGGAGGCCACGGTCACGGTGAAGACCAGCGCGTTGCTGGCCGTACGGCCTTCGACCACGCCGGAGCCGTTGACGCTCAGCACCACGGCTTCATTGGTGGCCACATCCACCAGCCCAGTGGCGTTCGTGGTGTCCACCGTCAGGGCGTAGGCACTGGTGACGGTGCCTGCACCGTCGGCGCCATAGGACGGGGTGCCGTTGGAGAAGTTGTCTGCCAGGCTGGCTGTGGTGTCGGTGCCCAGAGCGGTCTCATCGACGATCAGGGCGTCGGCGGCCGTCGTGGCCGTCACGGTGATGCTCGGGCCGTCGTCCTTGAAGGCGATGGCCGAGCCCAGGTTGATGGTGGCGCTGCTGG
>CAYSOD010000041.1:0-630 GCA_964432385.1 uncultured Rubrivivax sp. | reverse complement strand
GGGCGTCGGCGGCCGTCGTGGCCGTCACGGTGATGCTCGGGCCGTCGTCCTTGAACGAAATCGCCCCAGATACTCCTCCCAAATCCCGAGTGGCTGACGCCGTATCCCCATCCCCATCGGTCACCGTCGCACGCAGACTCACAAGGTTCGCTGTCAGGGTGACAGCCTCGTCGTGCGAGGTTCCTGGCGTGGGATGCACCAAGGCACGCACTTGATCTAGGGTCACCTTACCAAAGTCAGCAGAAGAACTGGTGTTGTTGACGCTGATGCGGAATGCGACGGCCCCGCTCGAATTGGCTGTGGAGACACCTGATCCAACGCGTCCGACGATATCGGATCCATCGGTGTACAGGTAGATGCTGTTGCCGGTTGCGGTGTCGTCCAGGCCGCTGTCTGCCCCACCTGAGCTGAGGACGAGGCTGTAAGACAGTGACTGTCGTCCGTCTGCACCATCGTTCACATTGAACAAGGTTCCGAGACTGGCCGTGGCGTCAGTGCCCAGAGTCGTCTCGTCGACTTGCAGGCTGTCGGCGGTGACTGCGTTGGTAGTTACCGCCGGCACATCATCCACCACTGTCACCGTCAACGTCGACGCTGTCGTCGGCTGGGCGTTGCTGCTGTCGAAGACCG
>CAYSOD010000040.1:13110-14349 GCA_964432385.1 uncultured Rubrivivax sp. | reverse complement strand
TTGCCCAGATCGGCCTTGACCAGGAAGGTGCGGGTGGCGGGGTCGGCGGCGGCAGCCACCTCGCGCACGGTGGCGGGCCAGATGCGGGTGTCGGCGCCCCACAGGCGCACGCTCAGCTGGCCGCTGCGCCCTTGCAGCGCGCGCACGGCGGCGACTCGGTCTTCGGGCACGCTGAACCAGGCGTCGCGCGGGCCGTCGTGCGCCAGGCGCACCACCGGGGTGCCGGCACCCACCACCATGCCGGGTTCGGCTTCCACGGCGGTGATCACGCCGCTGGCGTCCGCCAGCAGCACGGCATAGCCGGATTGGTTGGCCTGCACGTTGAGCTGTGCCCGGGCCTGCTCCACCGCAGCCCGCGCGCTCTTGACGCCGGCCTCGCGGCGCTCCAGCTCTGCGCCGCTGATGAAGCCCTGATCACGCAGCGCCACAAAGCGCTTGAATTCGCTCTCCGCCACGTCCAGCTGTGCCTGGGCAGAGGCCAGCGCAGCGCGCGCCGCGTCCTGCCCGAGCTTGAGGTCCTGCGGGTCCAGCTTGGCCAAGGTCTGTCCAGCTCGCACGGATTGACCCACCTCCACTGTTCGCTCTACCAGCTTGCCTGGCACCCTGAAACCCAGCCTCGATTCCACTCGGGCGCGAACTTCGGCGGCGAATTCCAGTTGTGGTTGCGCCGGTGCCGTGCTCACGACCCAGGTGCGCACGGCGCGCACGGGCTCCACGGCGGCGGGTGGGGGCTGGCACGCGGCCAGGAGCAGGGTGACCGGTGTGGCAAGCAGCAGAGTGCGCCAGCGGCGCAGGGGCGAGGGCGCGCCAGCGGCGCAGCGAGGAGAGGTGTTCATGCGGCCTTTGGCCTGGCGGTGTCCAATCGAGGGGCGGGATGCTAACTCCTCCCCCGTAGCTGGCCTTGCGAGGTGACAGTGCACCTGGTGCCAAACGGTCACAGGCCTTGGCGGCCGTCAGAGCCCTGCCGGCTCAGGACCGCCCGCCGTCCACGCAGATGACCTGTCCGGTGACCCAGGCGGCCTGCTCGCTGGCCAGGAAAGCGGCCGTCCAAGCGATGTCCTGTGCCGTGCCCAGGCGCCGCATGTGGATGCTCTGCACCAGGCGCTGCTGGCCCTCGGGGCCGTAGGCCTCCCATTGGCGCTGCGTGGTCGGGTTGGACAGGATGAAGCCCGGTGCGATGGCGTTGGAGGTGACGCCCAGGGGCCCCAGGTCCTGTGAGAGCTGCCGCGTCAGGCCCAC
>CAYSOD010000040.1:0-13010 GCA_964432385.1 uncultured Rubrivivax sp. | reverse complement strand
ACCGCTGCGGCGTCCAAGTCGGCCAGGTGCACCGTGGCCCCACTGGCCGCCAGTTGGCGTGCGATCGCCTGGGCGATGCCCTGGGCCGCGCCTGTGACCAGCGCGCAGCGGCCGCTCAGATCGATGTGCACGGTGGGCTCCTGCGAAGACGGGCCGACGCCGTGTTCAAGCGCAGACCTTGATCAGTTCCTGGAGGGTGTCGCGCGACAAGGTGCGCCGCCCGTCCTCAAGGTCGTGGATCAGTTCCAGCAGCCGGTCGATCGCTGGCGTGGGCACACCGGCCTCGCTCCCCAACTGGCCTATCACGCCAATCTGAGGATCCACCTCGGTGCGACGCTTGCGTACTGCCAGGTCGCGGTAGATCCCCGAGTGCGTCTTGGCGGTCTTGGCGTTGAACTCGGCCAGGGCCGCGATGCTGGCCCGTGCCCCGGCCTCGGGGGCGCCAGGGTAGAAGTTCGCCGGGTCGAAGCCGTTGAAGCCGATGGGCTCCACGCCGCGCGCCCGCGCCACGGCCATCACCTCACGTGCCACGGTGTCGAAGGCGATGAAGCGTTCCGGGTCGGCGAAGTTGGCGGTCATGGAGTCTGCGGTCAGCGCCGTGGCGAACAGCATGGCGCCGTAAGCCATCTTGCCCCAGAGGTAGCCCCAGATGTTGTCGGTGAGCACGGCCTGTGGCTCGAAGACCTGCAGCAGCGCGTGCATGCGGCGCGTGCGCTCACGCACGCTGCCGTCGATCTCGCCCACCACCACGGCCGCCCGGTTGCCGAAGAGGATGTCGCCCGGCCCGTGCCAGTCGGCTCCGAAGTTGACGAAGCACCCCATGGTGCGCTCGGCACCCAGCAGGCGCGACAGTGCAATCTCGTTCAGCCCGTTCTGCGCCGACAGCACGTACCCGTCGGCTTTCAGGTGCGGCGCCAGCATGTGGGCCGCCTCCTCCGTGGCCTGCGCCTTGACCGCCAGCACGATGGTCGAGTAGCTGCCGCGCACCTCCTGCGGGGTGAACGATGGGATCACCTGGGTGAACTCGGTGACCGGGCCGTGAATGCGCAGGCCGCTCGTGCGGGTGGCCTGTACATGCTCGGCCTGCAGGTCCACCATGTGCACGGGGATGCCGGCGCGTGCCCAGGTGGCGGCCAGCGTGCCGCCGATGGCGCCGCCGCCCCACACGAGAAGGGGGTCTTCAGGCGTGACGCCCCACGTCACGCCCCCATCAGGCCCTGCCGGCATCGAAGATCTCCTGGTGCGTGGCCACGTGCAGGTGGCCGGTATGGTCGATCCACCCCCGGGCCATGCCCAGGGTGTTGAAGGGGGCCTGTACCTGGCCGTGAGCGTCCACGGCCACCAGCCCCGCGCCAATGCCGTGTTCGTCCATCAGCTCGTGCACCAGGTGCCGGCTGGCCTGTTCCAGGGCTTGGCCGGCGTAGCGCATGCGCGCGGCGATGTCGTAAGCCGCCACGTGCCGGATGAAACGCTCGCCCATGCCGGTGCAGGACACGGCGCACACGCCGTCCATGGCGTAGGTGCCCGCGCCAATGATCGGCGAGTCGCCCACACGCCCAGGGGGTTTGTCGTTGAAGCCGCCGGTGGAGGTGCCCGCAGCGAGGTGGCCTGCCGCATCACGCGCCACCGCGCCCACCGTGCCGTGGCGGTCGGCTTCGCTCACGGGGCGGATCGCGCCCCCCAAGCGACCGGCCTGAATGTCGGCCAGCGCCTTGACGCGCCGAGGGGTGGTGAACCAGTCATTGCCCACCATCTCCAGGCCCTGCTGCTGGGCGAAGGCATCGGCGGCGGTGCCGCTGAGCAACACGCAGCCGGAGTGCTCCATCACGGCGCGCGCCGCTCGGATGGGGTTGCGGATGTGGCGCACGGTGCACACCGCGCCGGCCTGCAGTTGGGCACCCTCCATGATCGAGGCGTCCAACTCGTGCTGTGCATCGCGCGTGAGCGCCGCGCCATGGCCCGCGTTGAAGTGCGGGCTGTCCTCCAGCACCACGATGGTGGCTTCCACGGCCTGCACGGCGGCGCCGCCGGCGCTCAACACGGCCCAGCCGGCACGCAGGGCCTGCGCGAGGTGCGAGCGCACCTCATCCCATTCGGCGGGGGGCAGCAGGTCTTGTGCCAGCGTGCCGCAGCCCCCGTGCAGGGCCAGAACTGGAGCGGTCATGGGTTGTTCAGGCGGCTAGAACGCACCAGGGCCGCCCGTCAAGGTTGCCCCGTGCCAGGCTCTCCACCACAAGCGCTCAACGCGCTGGGCGGATGTTCATCGCCAGCGTGTCCTCGTCCACGCGCGGCGTGATCTTCACCTTGTCCTTGACCATGGCCCAGGCCGAGCCGATGGACACCAGGGGCAGGCGCGAGCCGTCAGCCACGAGCAGCTCGTTGGCCTGCTCCAGGAGCGAACGGCGCTTGTTGACGTCCATCTCCACGGCGGCGTCCTGCAGCAGCTTGTCCATCACCGGGTTGACATAACCGATGACATTGAAGGCGCCCATCTTGCGGTCCTTGTCGTTGGAGTGCGCCACCGACGACAGCGTGTAGTGCGCTTCGCCTGTAAGCGTGCCCCAGCCGGCCATGGACATGGAGTAGTCCCCGCGGGTGCGGGCGGGGAAGAACACCGCCACGGGCTGTGCATTGGCCTGCGCGTCGATGCCGATGGCCGCCAGCATCTGCGATACGGCCGTGCCCACCTGGCGGTCGCCGGGCAGGCGGTCGCTGGTGAAGCTGAAGGTGATCTTGAAGCCGTTGGGATAGCCCGCCTCGGCCAGCAGGCGCTTGGCCGCCGCTGGGTCCACCTTGGACGGCGTCACTTTCTTGCTGAAGCCGAAGATGCTGGGGGTGACCATCTGGTAGGCGGGTTTGCCCAGGCCTTCCATGGCCACTTCGGCCAGTGCGTTGCGGTCGATGGCCAGGTTGATGGCCTGGCGCACGCGGGCATCCTGCAGCGGGTTCTTGGGCAGCTTGCTGCCGTCCTTGGCGCTGATCTGAGGCGAGTTGTCGCGCAGGTCCAGCTCCATGTTGAACACATACACTGTGTCCACCACGCTGACGGCGAGCTTGCTGTCACGTTGAAGGCCCGGCACGTCAGCGGCGGGCACCCGCACGATGAGGTCGAGCTGGCCGGCCTTCAACTGCGCCACGCGGGCGGCGTCGTTGGGAATCTCCTTGCGCACGTGGCGGGCCCAGGGCTCCTTGGGGCCCCAGAAGCCATCAAAACGGTCCAGCACCAGCTGGTCCTTGGGCGTCCAGGAGACGAACTTGTAGGGGCCGGTGCCCACGGCCGCCTTGCCGCTGTTGAAGGCGGCGTTGGCGGTGTCCTTGGTCAGCCCCGCAGCGGCCTTGGCGCTGACGATGAACAGGCGCACAAAGTCATTGGGCAGGGTGGGCGCGGGGCCGTCGGTGCCCACGCGCACGGTGTACGGGTCCACGATTTGCACCGACTTCACGCGGCGCACGTAGATGGTGGTGGGGTTGGGGCCGGACACCACGGGAATGCGCTCGATGGAGAACTTGACGTCCTCGGCCGTGAAGTCCGAGCCGTCGTGGAACTTCACGCCCCGGCGCAGCTTGAACTCCCAGGTGGTGGCGTCGACCGCACGCCAGCTCTCGGCCAGCCGGGGTTGCACCTCCAGGCCGTCGCCAGACCACACCAAGGTGTCGAACACATGCTTGAGCGCCTCGGCCTGGGTGCCGGTGGCTGTGAAGTGGGGGTCGATGGATTCCGGGCCGGCGCGCACACCGATGGTCAAGGTCTGGGCAACCGCCCCCATGCTCAGGGTGGCGGACAGGCCGGCAGCCAGCAGCCAGGCTGCTGCGCGGGAACTCAGGCGATGGGACAGGGTCGGCATGGAAGTTCTCGTCGGGGTGTGGTGGGTGTTGGGTTGGAGGCTCAGGGCGTTGGCCGGCCGCACGTGCATTTCAGGCGGCTTGCGCCGCTCATGATTGGGTCGCTCCAGACGGCTGGTGTCAAGGGGGCGAACACCGAGATCGGCCCCGGTCTGCGGTCAGGGTCTGCCTGGGGGAAACCGCGGGTTTTCATCTGCTAAATTAGATCGAAACGTCTGAGCTGAAGGCCACCGCATGCGAATCGCCGACATGAACTGGATGCAGGTGGAGGACCGTCTGCGGCGTGACGATCGTTGCGTCCTGCCCATTGGCAGCACCGAGCAGCATGCCTACCTCAGCCTGTGCGTGGACCTGATCCTGGCTGAAAAGGTGTCGGCCGATGCCGCGCAGCCCTTGGGCGTGCCCGTGTTTCCCGTCGTGCCCTATGGCATCACGCCTTACTTCGCAGACTTTCCGGGCACCGTGTCGCTGCGGGTGCGCACCTACCTTGCGTTGATGGAAGACATCCTGGAGAGCCTGTACCACAGCGGCTTCCGGCGCATTCTGGTGGTCAACGGCCACGGCGGCAACAACCCGGTGCTGGGTTTCTTCAGCGAGTGGATGGGGCGACGACGCGATGCCCGTGTGCGGCTGCACAACTGGTGGAACGCGCCGAGCACCTGGGCGCACGTGCAGCGCATTGACCCTGCGGCCTCGCATGCCAGCTGGATGGAGAACTTCCCCTGGACCCGACTGCCGGGCGTGCGCCTGCCCGAGGGCGCCAAGCCTGTGGTGGACTACGCGAGGCTGCAGATGTCCAACCCCGCGCAAGTGCGTGAGCAGGTGGGTGATGGCAATTACCACGGCCTGTACGCACGCTCCGACGAGGAGATGCTGGCCCTTTGGGACACCGCCGTGCAGGAGACCCGCTCGCTGATCGAGTCGGGTTGGTGATGCTGGGTTTCGTCATCGGCCGCCTGCTGCAGGCCCTGGTGGTCATGCTGGCCATCTCGGCTCTGGTGTTTGTGGGGGTGTACGCGGTGGGCAACCCCATCGACGTGCTGATCGGCCCGGACGTCACCCAGGAGATCCGTGCCCAGACGATTGCGCGCTATGGGCTGGACCAGCCGCTGTGGCAGCAGTACCTGGTGTTCCTGGGCCGCTTGGTCCGGGGTGACCTCGGGCAGTCGTTCGTCTTCAACATGCCGGTGCTGGACTTGGTGCTCAGCCGCCTGCCGGCCACGCTGGAGCTCACCCTGGTGGCGGTGCTGGGCGCCACCTTGCTGGGCGTGCCCATCGGCATGCTGGCGGGCTACCGGCCCGAGCACCCGTTGTCGCGTCTGGCCATGGGCGTGTCGGTGCTGGGCTTCTCCGTGCCCACGTTCTGGATCGGCCTCGTGCTGATCCTGGTGTTTGCGGTCTGGCTGGGGGTGCTGCCCGCCGGCGGCCGTGGCCCCACGGTGGAGGTGCTGGGCGTGCAGTGGAGCGTACTCACGGCGGAAGGCTGGAAGCACCTGCTGCTGCCGGCGCTGAACCTGGCCTTGTTCAAGATGGCCATGATGATGCGCCTGGCGCGTGCCGGCACCCGCGAGGTGATGCTGGGCGACGCGGTGCGCTTTGCGCGGGCCACTGGGCAGAGCGAGTTCACCATCCTGCGTCGGCACGTGCTGCGGCTGATCGCCATCCCCATCGTCACGGTTTTCGGGCTGGAGTTGGGGGCGACGCTCGCCTTTGCCGTGGTCACCGAGACCATCTTCTCCTGGCCCGGCGTGGGCAAGCTCATCATCGACTCCATCCAGTCGCTGGATCGGCCGGTGATGGTGGGCTACCTGATGTTGGTGGCCCTGCTGTTCACGGCCATCAATCTGGCGGTGGACCTGGTCTACGCGCTGTTGGATCCCCGGCTGCGCGCGCGTCTGGCCTGATCATGACGAACCGATCTTCCGAGTCACCTGAATCCTCCGCGGGTTCCGCCGCCACAGGGACTTCTGTCCCTTCACGCGGGCAACTGCTGAGCCGCTTCTGGGCCGAGTTCCGCGAGAACCGGGTGGCGGTGGTGGCCTTGTGTGTGGTGGTCGCGCTGGCGCTTGCGGCTCTGCTGGCCCCTTGGATCGCCCCCCAGAACCCCTACGACCTGGCCGCCTTGCGTCTGGGAGACGCCCGGCGCGCACCCGGGCACACCAATGCGCAGGGTTTCGTCTACCTGCTGGGCACGGACGCGCAGGGGCGCGACGTGCTGTCGGCCATCCTGTACGGCCTGCGCTTGTCGGTGCAGATCAGCGTGACCGCGGGTGTGATCGCCTTCGCCCTGGGCGCGGGTATCGGGGCCAGCGCGGCGTTTCTGGGCGGGCGTTTCGAAGCCGTGGCCATGCGGGTGGTGGACTTGCAGCTGTCGTTCCCCGCCATCTTGCTGGCCTTGGTGATTTCGGCCGTGCTGGGCCAGGGACGCTGGCAGATGATTGCCGCCCTGGTGGCCGCGCAGTACGCCTACTTCGCGCGCACCGCGCACGGTGCGGCCGTGGCCGAACGTGCCAAGGACTACGTGGAAGCCGCTCTGTCCACCCCGCTGCCGGCGTCGCAGGTGGTGCTGCGGCATGTGCTGCCCAACTGCCTGCCGCCGCTCATCGTCGTGGCGACCGTCCAGGTGGCCAGCGCCATCTCGCTGGAGGCTACGCTGTCTTTCCTGGGCCTGGGCATGCCGGTGACCGAACCGTCGCTGGGCATGCTGATTGCCAACGGCTTTCAGTACCTGCTCTCCGGGCGCTACTGGATCTCCATCTATCCGGGCGTGGCCCTGATCCTGCTGATCGTCTCGATCAACCTGGTGGGTGATCAGGTGCGTGACCAGTTCAACCCGAGGCTCAAGCGATGAGCCAGTCGTCGGCTCCACCCGTGTCTGAGCAACCAGCAGACGCGCCCCCGCAGCCCGGGCAGGATCAAGTCCCGGTGCTGTCAGTGCGCGACCTGCGCACGCATTTCGAGACCCGCCAAGCCACGCTCAAGGCGGTGGACGGGGTCAGCTTCGACCTGTACCCCGGAGAAATCCTGGGCCTGGTGGGTGAATCAGGCTCGGGCAAGAGCGTCACCGGCTACTCCCTGCTGGGGCTGGTGGACCCGCCGGGGCGCATCGTCTCAGGCTCGGTGCGGCTGCAGGGGCAGGAGCTGGTGGGCCTGCCGCCGGCCCAGTTGCGCGCGCTGCGAGGCCGCCGGCTGGCCATGGTGTTCCAGGACCCGATGGCCACGCTCAACCCCTTGCTGACCATCGGGGCGCAGATGGCTCTGGCCCTGCGGGCCCATGGCGACGTGAGCGAGGAGGCGGTCCGCGTGCGGTCGCTGGAGGTGTTGCAGCAGGTGGGCATCCCTGACCCCGTCAGCCGGCTTGGCGCCTGGCCGCACCAGTTCTCGGGCGGCATGCGCCAGCGGGTGGCTATCGCGATTGCCCTGCTGCACCGGCCGGCGGTCATCGTCGCCGACGAGCCCACCACCGCACTGGACGTGTCCATCCAAGCCCAGATCCTCACCGAGATCCGTGGCCTGGTGGCGCAAAGCGGTACCGCCCTGATCTGGATCAGTCACGATCTGGCCACGGTGTCGGCCATCGCCCGCCGCGTGATGGTGATGTACGCGGGGCGCCTGGTGGAGGAGGGCCCCACGGCGCAGGTGCTGCGCCACCCGCGCCACCCGTACACGCGTGGGCTGCTGGGCTCGCTGCCCCAGTTCTCTTCACCGGGCCAGATGCTGGCGCAGATCCCGGGTGGGCCGCCGCCGCTGGACGACCTGCCGCCAGGGTGTGCCTTTGCGCCGCGATGCCCTCATGTTCAGCCGCGGTGTCTGCAGCAGTCGCCAGAGCGCACGGTGCAGGCTGCACGAGCGTGGCGCTGCCACCACCCGCTGGGCGAGGAGATCTCGACATGACCGCGGTACAGGCTTCGGCCGCAACGCCCGCCATCTCATCGGGAGCGGCCCCAACGCCCAGCGAGTTGCCGCCTGTGCACCTCCAGGCCCAAGGTCTGGGCCGACGCTTTGAGTCCCGCGTCGCGCTGGGTGACCGCATCGCCGCCTGGCTGGGAGCCCCGCTGGACCAGCGTGCGGTGCAGGCCGTGGACGGCGTGGACTTCGAGCTGCGCCGCGGCGAGGTGCTGGGGCTGGTGGGCGAGTCGGGCTGCGGCAAGAGCACGCTGGGGCGCATGCTCGCGGGCATCCTGCCGCCCAGCGCCGGGCAGGTGTGGCTGGGTGGGCAGCCTGTCATGCAAGCGCAGGGCCGCCACCGCAAGACCACCTCGCGGGTGCAGATGGTGTTCCAGGACCCGTTCGCCTCGCTCGACCCGCGCATGCGCATCGGCGACACCCTGGCCGAGGGGCCGCTGGCGCATGGCCTGGTGTCCCGCGGCGAGGCGCCCGCCTACGTCGCCCAGTGGCTGGAGCGCGTGGGGCTGCCCGCGGATGCCAGCCGCCGCTACCCGCACCAGTTCTCTGGTGGCCAGCGCCAGCGCATCGCCATCGCGCGGGCCCTGGCCATGCAGCCCGACACCCTGATCTGCGACGAGCCCGTGGCCTCGCTGGACGTCTCGATCCAGGCGCAGATCCTGAACCTGTTCCTGCAGCTGCGCCAGGAGCTCGGGTTGACCATGGTCTTCATCAGCCACCACTTGGGCGTGGTGCGCCATGTGTGCGACCGTGTGGCGGTCATGTACCTGGGCCGCATCGTGGAGATCGCCTCGGCGCAGGCCCTGTACGAGCGGCCGCGCCACCCTTACACCCGCGCCCTGCTGGACAGCGTGCCGCGCCTGCACCTGGATGACCAGGGCCTGCTGGCCGACTTGCACCCCATCCAGGGCGAGCTGCCTTCGCCGCTGTCGCCACCGGCTGGCTGCCATTTCCATCAACGATGCCCGCTGGCCATCGACCGTTGCCGTGAGCAGGCTCCGCGCCTGCTGGCGCTGGATGAAGGGCGCAGCGTGGCCTGCTTCAGGAGTGAATGCACGTGATTCGAGCCGCCATCATCGGCATGGGCACCTGGGGGCGAAATCTCGTCAACAGCGTCCAGCCCTCCAGCCCGCACCTGCGCTTCGTGGCCGGTGCCACCCGCACGCCCGCTGCAGCCGAGGAGTTTGCGCGCCAGCACGGCATCCGCCTGCTGGCGAGCTACGAGGACGTGCTGGCCGACCCCGAGGTCGACGCCGTGGTGCTGGCCACGCCGCACTCCCAGCACACGGCCCAGATCATCGCCGCGGCGCGCGCGGGCAAGCATGTCTTCTGCGAGAAGCCCATGGGGCTGGACGTGGACGAGGCCGAGCAGGCTGCGCAGGCCTGTGCTGACCACGGCGTGACACTGGGGGTGGGCTACAACTGGCGCTACCAGCCTGCGCTGCGGGAGATCCGCCGTCTGATCGACAGCGGACAGCTCGGGCGGGTGCTGCACCTGGAGGGCAACTTCTGCGGACCCAGTGCCTACCGTTTTCCAAAGGGCCATTGGCGGCACGACCGCAACGAGGTGCCGGCCGGCGGCATGACCGGCCGCGGCGTGCACGTGGTGGACGCGATGCTCTACCTGGCCGGCCCCGTCAAGCGCGTGACCGCTCAGAGCGTGCGCCTGGCCCAGGACTTCGGCGTGGACGACACCACCTCCTTGCTGCTGGGCTTCGACAGCGGTGCCACAGGCATGCTCAGCACCGTCATCGCCACGGCCGAGACCTGGCGGCTGCAGGTCTTCGGCAGCAAGGGCTGGGCCGCAGTCGGTGATGTGGAGCACCTGCACACCTGGGACCTGGAGACCTGTTTCTTCGACCCCGAGCGCATCACCATCAAGCAGCGGCCCGTGCGGCAGCGCTTCGAGCCCGTGAGCACCGAGCGGGAGGAACTGGAGCACTTTGCGCAGCAGGCTGCCGCACGCCAGCCCATGGCCCTGCCCGGTGGCCACGCCGTGCACAACGTGGCGCTGTTTCAGGCCCTGCTGGCCTCCATCGACAGTGGCCTCACCGAAGCCGTGAAGAGCCCGGTGCCGGCGGGTTGAACGCCCGCTCAGCGCGCCCTGACCATTGACCTGCCCTCCATTGGAGTCTGCGATGAACTTCAAGATCGATCGCCGAAACCTGGTCCTGGCTGCCGCCACGGCCCCTTGGCTGCCAGTGTCGGCGCAGACCGGGCCCGTGGTGCTGGCCAAGGACTACCCCAACAAGCCCATCAAGGTGGTGGTGCCCTCACCCCCGGGCGGGCCGCCCGACCTCATCCTGCGTGCCATCGGCCCGCGGCTGCAGGCCACGCTCGGCCAGCCGCTGGTGATCGAAAACCGCGCGGGCGCCGGCGGCATGATCGGCACGGCCTACGTGGCTCGCCTGCCTGCGGACGGCTACACCTGGCTCTTCACGACGGCCTCGCACACCAACATTCCGCCGTTCAACGAGAACGTCACCTACGACCCGGTGCGCGACTTCACGCACGTGACGCTGGCCGCGCAGAACTTCGGCCAGGCGCTGGTGGTGCACCCGGGGTTGGACGCGCGCACGCTGCCGGAGTTGATTGCGCTGGCCAAGAAGAACCCGGGCAAGCTGACTTACGCCAACGCAGGCAACGGCACGGCCAGCCACATCCCGGCCGAGGTGATGAAGGCCATGACGGGCACAGACATCCTGTCCATCCCCTACAAGGGCGTGGCCGAGGCCACCACCGACCTGATCGCCGGGCGCATCGACATGTTCTTTGTGGGCACGCAGATTGCCCTGCAGCATGTCCAGAGCGGCAAGTTGAGGGCGATTGCCATCACTGGCGAGAGGCGCTGGAAGGGCATGCCCGACGTGCCCACCATGCAGGAGGGGGGGCTCAAGGGCTTCAATGTGGTGAACTGGTTTGGCCTGTGGCTGCCGGCCGGCGCGCCAGCAGAACTGGTGCAGCGCCTGCACGCGGCCGTGGCCCGTGCCGTGGCCGACCCCGAGGTGCGCCAGCAGTTCGATACCCTGGGGCTGGAAGGCGTGGCGATGAAGCCTGATGAGTTCGCAAACTTCGTTGTCAGCGAGGCGCGCGCCGCCCGGGAGATTGCCCGCAAGGTCGCGGCTGCGGGAGGTACTAAATGAGTGAAGTCAAGCTGGAGCCCTGGCAGTGGCCCGAGGCGCAATGGCGCGGCATCGTCGATCACGTCCGTGCGGGGCGTGCGATGCGGCCCGCATCCTGGCCGGGCGGGGCACGTTGTGCCGTGGCGCTGTCCTTCGACTCCGACCACGACACCAACGAATTGCGCGACGGGGGCGAGTCGATCGGCCGCATGTCGCAAGGCCAGTACGGCAACCGCCAGGGGGTGCCGCGCATCCTCGAGTTGCTGGCGCGGCACGGCGTGCCGGCGAGCTTCTTCGTGCCGGCCGTCACGGCGCTGCTGTACCCCGAGGAGCAGCAGCGGGTGGTGGGCGCCGGCCACGAGGTGGCACTGCACGGCTGGATCCATGAGCGCAACTCGGTGCTGCCGTTAGAGGCCGAGCGTGACCTGATGCTGCGAAGTGCGGAAGTGCTGGAACGCATCACCGGCAAGCGACCCGTGGGCCTGCGCACCCCCTCCTGGGACTACAGCCCGCACACCCTGCCGCTGATCGTCGAGATGGGCCTGGAGTACGACTCCTCGCTGATGGCCGACGTGGACTGCTACGAACTTCTTCTGGATGGCCAACCCACAGGCGTGGTGGAGCTGCCGGTGGAGTGGATCCGTGACGATGCCGTCTACTTCAACATGAACCGCTTCGCGGCGCTGCGGCCCTACACCGCACCGGCCGACGTGCTGGACATCTTCAGGCGTGAACTGGAGGCGGCGCATCGTGAGGGCGGCCTGTTCCAGCTCACCATGCACCCGCATGTCATCGGCTACCGCTCGCGCATCTGGATCCTGGACGAGGTGATCCGGCACGCCAAGTCGCTGGGCGCCGTGTGGTTTGCCACCCATGCCGAGGTGGTGCGCCACGTGCGCACGTCGTCCTGAACTCCCAACCCCGGAAGACTTCTCCATGACCGACAACTTCTCCAACTCCCAGCACATCCGCAAGCACGTGGTGGCCACCGAGGCTGGCGTGGTGGCTTCGCAGCACCGCAGGGCTGCGGATGTGGGCGCGGCGGTGCTGGCCGCAGGCGGTGACGCCGTGGACGCGGCGGTGGCCACCTCGTTTGCGCTGGGCGTGGTGGAGCCTTGGATGAGCGGCATCGCCGCGGGCGGCACGATGGTGCTGTGGCGCGCTGATGAAGGCCGCGCCCGCGTGGTGAACTTCGGCATGCGTTCGCCGCGGCGCCTGAACCCGGCCGACTACCCGCTCACAGGTGACGGCCGCACCTCGGACCTCTTTCCCTGGCCGCTGGTGGTGGACGACCGCAACGTGCAGGGCGCCACGGCCGTGGCGATTCCCGGTGTGGTGGACGGCATGGGCCTGGCGCACGGGGCCTACGGCCGCAAGCCCTGGGCCGACCTGGTGGCACCCGCCGTGGCCTTGGCCCATGAGGGGATGATCGTGGATTGGTACTCGGCGTTGGTCACCGCCTCTACCGCCAAGCCGCTGTCGCTCGACCCGGACGCCGCCGCGATGTTCCTCGACGAAGGCTGCTGGCCCATCATCGGCACCTGGGCCGCCACCACCGCGCGTCGACTGGACCAGCGCGCCCTGGCCGCCACGCTGCAGCGGGTGGCCGAGGGCGGCCCGCGCGAGGTCTATGAAGGCCAGACGGCGCGCGACCTGGCGCGCGACATCCAGGCCAAGGGCGGCTGCCTGCACGAGGACGACCTGGCGGGGTACCACGCGGAATTTGTGGATGCGCTCACCATCCCTTACCGAGGCGGGCGCGTCTACGCGGCTCCGGGCCTGACAGGCGGGCCCTCACTCGCCCAGGCCCTGCAGCAGCTGGAGAGGGTGTTGCAGCCAGGCCGGGGCGGGCCCGATGCCGCCGCCTACGTGGCCATGGCGCAGGCCTTGGACGCTGCCTTCCGTACCCGCCTGAACGACATGGGCGACCATGAGTCGCCCAAGGCGCCGCCGTGCACCACGCATTTCAGCGTGGTGGACCGGCACGGCAACTTTTGCGCCGTCACGCAGACGCTGCTGTCGCTCTTCGGCTCGCGTGTGGTGTCGCCGTCCACGGGCGTGTTGCTCAACAACGGCATCATGTGGTTTGACCCGGAGCAGGGCAAGCCCAACTCACTGGGCCCGGCCAAGCGCTGCCTG
>CAYSOD010000039.1:0-14355 GCA_964432385.1 uncultured Rubrivivax sp. | reverse complement strand
GTGGCAGGCGCGCCAGGACCGCTACTCGGAACTTCGCAGCGCCGAAGCTGCGCCCGCCGCCAGCGGCCAGCGTCGCATCGAGATGCACTACATCGGCGGCTGAACCCGAGCCTCAGTCGGCTCCGGACGGGGCCGCCAGGGGCTGAGTGCCTGAGGACGCGGTGGCTGGCTGCGCGACGTGGGGATGGTCGTCCGCCACGCGAATCTCGCCCGGCACCTTCTTCCGGGCAAAGAGCGTGTAGACGGTGGGCACGACGAAGATGGTCAGCAGCGTGCCGAGCGACATGCCACCCACGATGACCCAGCCGATCTGTTGGCGGCTCTCGGCCCCTGCCCCCGTGGCCCATGCCAGCGGCAATGCGCCCAGGACCATGGCCCCGGTGGTCATCAGAATGGGGCGAAGACGCAGGCTGGCGGCCTCGATCGTGGCCTCCTTGACGCCCTTGCCCTCCTGCCGCAGTTGGTTGGAGAACTCCACGATCAGGATGCCGTGCTTGGTGATCAAGCCCACCAGGGTGACCAGGCCGATCTGTGAATAGACGTTCAGCGTGCCTCCCGCCCACTGCAGGGCACCCAGGGCCCCCACCATGGACAGCGGCACCGACAGCAGGATCACGAACGGGTCGACAAAGCTCTCGAACTGCGCTGAAAGCACCAGGAAGATGAAGAGCAACGCCAGCACGAACACCACCGCCAGCGCCCCGCTGGAAGCCCGGAACTCGCGGCTCACGCCATTGAGTTCGGTGGTGTAGCCGGGTTTGAGCAGCTTGGCCGCCGTGGCGTCCATGAAGGCCAGGGCCTCACCCAAGGAATAGTCGGCCGACAAGTTGGCTGTGATGGTCACTGAGCGACGCTGATTGAAGTGGTTGAGCTCGCGCGGGCTCACCGACTCCCTGAGCTTGACCAGGGAGGACAGCGGCACCATGGTGTCGCCCCGCCCCCGCACGAACAGCCGCTCGATGTCATCGGGCGTCGTCCGTCCGCTGGGTGCTGTCTGCACCAGCACGTCGTACTGTTCGGCGTCGCGCTTGTAGCGCGTGACAGCCCGCCCCCCCAACATGGTCTCCACCATGCGGGCCACCTGGTCCACGCTCACACCGGCATCGGCGGCTCGTTCGCGGTCGACCTCGAGGAAGATCTCAGGCTTGTTCAGGCGCAGGTCGACATCCGGCGCCAGCAAGCCGGGGTTCTTGCCCATCTCCGCCACGACCGCCTGGGCCACACGAGACAAGTTCTCGTAGCTGTCATTGGTGACGATGACGAAGTTGACGGGCCTGTCACGGAACCCCTGCCCCAGGCTGGGCGGCGTGATGGGAAAGGCTGTCACCCCAGGCAGCCCACCCACCTTGCCCTGAAGTTCCCGAGCGATCTGCAAGGTGGTCTTCTCTCGCAAGTCCCAGTCCACCGCCCGCAGCACTGCGGAGCCTTGGGCCACCGTCGGGTTGCCGGCAACGATGAAGACCCGATCGAACTCCTTGTATTCGCTGGTGATCCGCTCGATGGCGCGCAAATACCGGCCCGTGTACTCCAGGGTGGAACCGTCCGGCGCCGTGACGCTGGTGACGATCACGCCCCGGTCTTCCAGGGGGGAGAGCTCGCTCTTGGCGTTGGTGAACAACCACCAGCTGCCCGCCCCAGAGGCCAGCATCACCAACACGACGATCCAGCGCTGGCCCAGCACCCAGCGCAACACGCTTGCGTAGCCGTTGGTCAGGCCCACCAAGACGCGCTCCATGCCGCGGTCGAACCAGGAGGGATTGGGCTGATGGCGCAACAGCTTGCTGCACATCATGGGTGTGAGCGTCAGCGCCACAAAGCCCGAGACGATGACCGCGCCGGCCAGTGTCAGCGCAAACTCGACAAAGAGGCGTCCCGTGCGGCCTGGCGTGAAGGCCAGCGGTGCAAACACCGCTGCCAGGGTCAGCGTCATGGCGATCACTGCGAAGGCGATTTCTCGTGACCCCTGGAGGGCCGCCTTGAAGGGGGAAAGACCTTCCTCGATGTGGCGGAAGATGTTCTCCAGGACCACGATGGAGTCGTCCACCACCAGGCCGATGGCCAGCACCAGTGACAACAGCGTCAGGGTGTTCACCGTGAAGCCGGCGGCGGCCATCAGGGAGAACACCCCGATCAGGCTCACCGGGATGGTGATCAGCGGAATGATGGAAGCTCGCAAGGTGCGCAGGAACAGGAAGACCACCAGCGCCACCAGCGCCACCGCCTCTGCCGTGGTCTTGTAGACCGACTTGATCGACCGGTCGATGAACACCGAGTTGTCGTTGGCGATCATGAAAGTGACGCCCGGCGGCAGATCCTGCTGGATCAGGGGCATGGCCTCGCGCACACCTGCCGAGATGGACAAGGGGTTGGCGGTGGCATTGCGGATCACGCCGGCCGAGACGGCCGGCAGCCCGTTGAGGCGCACGATGGAGCGTTCGTCAGCCGGCCCTTGCTCGATCTTGGCCACATCGCGCAGACGCACCGTGTGCCCCGAGGCCACCTTCAGCGCGATCTCTCCGAACTGGCGCTCAGTATTGAGGTCGGTGCGCGCCGTCACGTTGAACTCACGCTGCTGGCTCTCGATGCGCCCCGCGGGCACCTCCAGGTTCTGCCGACGCAGAGCGTCCTCCACGTCCTGCACCGTCAGTCGGTAGGCAGCCAGGCGGTCCTGGTCCAGCCAGACCCGCATGGCGAACTTGCGCTCGCCATTGATCTGCACGTCGGCGACGCCGGGAATGGTCTGCAGCCTGGGCTTGACCACGCGGTTGATCAGGTCGGTGATCTCCAGCGGCGTTCGGTTTTCGCTGGTGAAGGCCAGCCAGATCACCGGGAAGGCGTCAGCCTCGACCTTCGCGATGATGGGCTCTTCGATGCTGGCCGGCAGGCGGCCGCGCACCCGCGACACGCGGTCGCGCACATCAGCAGCAGCGGAATCAGGATCCTTGCTCAGCTTGAACCGCGCCGTGATCTGGCTGCGCTCGGCCCGGGAGATCGAGGTCAGGACGTCGATGCCATCGATGCCGGCGATCGAATCTTCCAGCGGCTTCGTGACCTGCGACTCGATCACCTCCGACGAGGCCCCCAGCAGCCGGGTGTTGACCGTCACCACCGGCTCGTCGATGCGGGGGTACTCCCGGACCGATAACTTGGAGAAGGACACCACGCCCAGCAGGACGAGCATCATCGACATCACCGTGGCAAAGACGGGGCGTCGGATGGAGATCTCAGACAAGGTCATGGACCGTACCTCTGGAGCGTTCAGGACTTGGCTGGAGGCGCCGCCGTGGGGCGGGACGCTGCGCCTCCAGGCTGCGGTGCACTGGCCCCAGCGCCAGGCCGGCCCGCGCCGGCCCCACCTGGGCCTGCGGGCCCGCCAGCACCCCGGGGGCGGCTCAAGTCCACCACCCGCACTGGAAGGTTCTCGCCTCGCATCAGGCGGGACTGCCCCGCCACAGCGATCACATCGCCCGCGCTGACACCGTCCAGGATCTCGGCCTTGCCGGGCACCCGCATGCCGATCTTCACCTCGGCCCGCTGGGCGATCTTGCCGCCAGATGGCCCATCGACGATCTTGAAGACAACCTGGCGGTTGCCCAGGGGCACCAGCGCCTCCTCGGGCACGACGAGGCCCTTCTCCCGCACTTCGAACACCGCCCGTACGCGCGCGAACATGCCGCCGCGCAGCCGGCCATCGGCATTGGACATGCGGGCGCGCACAAGCACGGAGCGTCCGTTGGCGTCCAGTTGCGCGTCGATGGCATCCACCTGGGCCTTGAACTTGCGCCCGGGTAGTGCGTCCAGCAGCACTTCCACGCTCTGGCCCGTCTTCAAGCGACTCAGGTAGCGTTCTGGCAGGCGAAAGTCCACCCACAGCGATGACACGTCCTCGATCATCACCAGGTCAGCACCGTCCTTGACGTAGTCGCCCACGCTCACGGAACGGATCCCGGTGATGCCGTCAAAGGGCGCCAGGATCTTCATTCGCGTGAGCTGCGCCTGGGCCAGGGCCACCTGCGCCTGCGCCACCTCCAGCGCTGCAGCGTTCTGATCCACCGCGCTCTGGCTCACAAAGTTCTGCGCCGCAAGCTCGCGGCTGCGCTGAAGGTTGGTGCGAGCGATGGAAGCGGAGGCCTCAGCCTGCTTCAGCTGAGCCTGCTGCAGCGTATCGTCGAGTTGCACCAGCAACTGCCCTCGCTGGACCCGTTGCCCGTCACTGAAGGACAGGGTCTGGATGCGCCCGCTGACCTCCGGCTTGAGCACGACGCCCTGGCGGGCTCTGATGGAGCCGACCGCCTGTGAGTCGTCTTCCAGGCGCTGCACTTCCACCTTTGCCACCTCGACCGCGGGAGGCCCTCCAGGCCCGCGGCCGCCCGGGCCACCACCGCCCGGACCGCCACCCGGCCCTCCACCTTTGGCCGCCGATCCGCCCGCGGCCGGACCGGCCGCCGACTCCGTGCCGGGCTTGGCACCGATGCCGCCCGCCTTGTTCTGGTACCACCATGCGCCGCCGCTGATCAAACCCAAGCCGATCACGGCCACCACGAGGTGAAGCTTCTTGCCTGCCATGTGCTGAATTGCCCCTTGTGTACACCGGGAAATGTAACGCCCAGTGGGCGCCTGGCGGGCGGGCGCCCGAATGACTGATCAACTCATTTGCCGCGGACGCCCTCGACACCTCGGTTGGCCAACGCATCGGCGCGCTCGTTGCCTTCGTCGCCCGCATGGCCGCGTACCCATCTCCAGTCGATTTGATGGGCCTGGGTGAGAGCATCCAGGCGCTGCCACAGGTCCACGTTCTTCACGGCCTGATTGGAGGCCGTACGCCAGCCGCGGCGCTTCCAGTTGTGGATCCAGCTCATGATGCCGTTGCGGACGTACTCGCTGTCCAAATGCAGGGTGACCCGGCTGGGAGCCTTCAGCGCCGCCAAGGATTCGATCACCGCCGTCAACTCCATCCGGTTGTTGGTGGTCTGGGGCTCGCCCCCCCAGATCTCGCGCTCGTGCTCGCCGCTGCGCAGCCACGCACCCCAGCCCCCTGGGCCCGGGTTGCCCTTGCAGGCACCATCGGTGTAGATGACCACGTCTTTCAAACTCATCACTCCCCTGAACCGCTGCGTCGCGAACTTTGATGTGTCCTGACCAGCGCAGGCCGGGGCGCATTGGCGTAGCGGGCCTGCCGTTTGGCCAGGCCGACCAAGCGCATGCCCCGCACCCGCTTGACGGCCGTCAGGCCGTAAACCGCACCCAGCACCGGCCACCAGCGTTGCCCAATGGGCTCGACCCAGGACCAGCGCTGCTGCCACACCAGCGTGTCCACGCGGGGGCCGAAGCAGCCGAACTGGGCCGCCTCGACCTCAAAGCTCAGCAGGCGCAACCAATCGCGCAGACGTCGAAAGCCGATCATGTCCGCCCGGGCAGGCCACGTCGGCAGCTTACTTGGGTGCGTGGCCTTGCTGACGCCGCGCCCCGAGGGCGCTTGCCACGCCCACCAGCTCGCCGGGTTGAAGGCCGAGATCATGAGGCGCCCTTCAGGCACCAGCACGCGTTCAACCTCGCGCAGCGTGAGGTGCGGATCGCGGGCCAGTTCCAGGGTGTGGGGCATGACCACCAGGTCCAGGCTCTGGCTGGCGAACGGCAGCGCGTCGAACTCGCAGTGCAGATGCGTGACGAAGGTTGCCGCCCGCTTGGCCGAGGGCTCAGGCGCCAGCGAGCCGCTGCCCAGGGCGTCGTGGTCAACCCATTCCGGTGCGCCACAGGCCAACCAGCGGTGAGGCATGCGATTGGTCTGCAGGGCCTGCACCGCAGGAAGCCCCAGTTGCAAAGCATGGAACCCGAAGACATCGGAAACGGACGCATCGAACCACTGACGCTCCCAGGCCAGCACATAACTTCCCGAGGGCGACGACCACCAAGGTGTCGAGCCGATAAACTGTTGCGTTGTGTCCATGACTCTTCTGCCCATCCCCTCCTTCTCGGACAACTACATCTGGATGGTTCACGATGGGCGGCGCGCTCTGGTGGTGGACCCCGGAGAAGAAGGCCCCGTGATCGAGATGCTGGAACGCGCCGGTCTCGAACTGCAGGCGATTCTAGTGACGCACCACCACGCGGACCACGTGGGCGGCATAGCCGGACTGCGATCGCGCCTTCGAGGGTCGGTCTTCGGCCCTGCGGGCGAGTCCATACCCGCACCCTGCGAGCCCACGGCAGCGCCTGAGGTCGTGCAGGCCCTGGGCTTGCGCTTTCAGGTGCTGGACATCCCGGGGCACACCGCCGGCCACATTGCCTACTATTGTGAGGATCTTGCGGGGGCCCCGGTCGTGTTCTGCGGCGATACCTTGTTTTCTGCGGGTTGTGGTCGGCTCTTCGAAGGTACCGCTGCGCAGATGCACCACTCACTCGGGCTGTTGACGCAGTTGCCGGGCTCGACCCGGGTGTGCTGTGCCCACGAATACACGCTGTCGAACCTGCGTTTCGCGCTGGCCGTTGAGCCCGGCAACCGGGCACTGCAGGCCTACACCCAATGGTGTCAGGCCCAACGCGAGAACAACCTGCCCACCCTGCCCTCCACCCTTCAGAACGAATTGGAGGTCAACCCGTTTCTGCGCTGCACGGTGCCCGATGTCCGCGAAGCGGCTGCCCGCGAAGGCTGTGCCTCGTCAGACCCCGTCGCGGTGCTGGCCACCCTGCGCGAGTGGAAGAACAGGTTCCGATGAGCGCATCCTGGCCGTGGCGCCGGCCCGTGACATGGTTGTTGTCAGCCGGGGTGAGTTGGACTCTGGGGGCCTGCACGGGCTTGCCTGCCGTGTCGGATACCGGGGGAACATCTACTTCGGCAACGCAGACGTCAGGGACCGGGTCTTGGCAGAGGTCGCCTCTACCAGGACTCGAGGCGGCAGCGGTGCCAGTCGCCCCTTCGCCAGCAGCCATTTCAGACAGGGCAGCACCGACACCCGATACCCTGCCGCTCACCTCAGGCTCCGCCACCCCAATTGCTGCGGCCACGGCCGGCGCCAGTTCCGACGTGAAGGGCCCTGAAACGCCCCCCACGGCGGACAGCACGCGGGCCGCGCCTGCCAACCCCCTGCGGACGCTGGCAGGTGCCGAGGAGATGGTGCCCGAAGACCGCTCCGACCTCTGGGAACGCGTGCGACGGGGGTTTGCCATGCCGGACCTGGACTCCGATCTGGTGCGCCGCTGGGAACAGTGGTACGCCACCCGGCCGGACTATGTGCAGCGCATGGCCGAACGGGGCGGCCGGTACCTCTTCCATGTCGTAGAGGAGGTCCAGAAACGCGGCCTGCCGACCGAACTGGCCCTGCTGCCTTTCATCGAGAGCGCCTTCAATCCCAACGCACTGTCGGTGGCCAGCGCCTCGGGCATGTGGCAGTTCATGCCGGCCACCGGCCGGCAGTTCGAACTCAAACAAAACCTGTTCAGGGACGATCGCCGGGACATCCTGGCCTCCACGCGTGCAGCCCTGGACTACCTCCAGATGCTTCACCAGATGTTCGGCGACTGGCATCTGGCGCTGGCTGCCTACAACTGGGGGCAGGGCAATGTGCAGCGTGCCCTCGAGCGCAACCGAAGGGCTCGCGACGACCTCGTCTACACCGCGCTGAGGATGCCCGATGAGACGCGCAACTACGTGCCCAAGTTGCAGGCCATCAAGAACATCATCCTGGCCCCTGGCAGCTTCGGCTTGTCGCTGCCCACCCTGGAGAACCACCCCTTCTTTCTGACGGTGACCATCGAGCGCGACATGGATGCCGACCTGGTGGCGCGGCTGGCTGGGCTGTCCATGCCGGAGTTCCAGCCGCTGAACCCGCAGCTCAACAAGCCCGTGTTGCTGGCCGCAGGCACGCCTCAGGTGCTGCTGCCTTACGACAACGCCAACCGCTTCGTCAAGGCCTTGGCCCAGCATCCGGGGCCGCTGGCCTCACTGACGGCCTGGGTTGCTCCCCGCACCCTGCGGCCGCAGGAGGCCGCCAAGCTCACGGGGGTCTCAGAGGGGCGACTGCGGGAGCTCAACCGCATTCCGGAGCGCATGCTGATCAAGGCGGGATCGACCCTCATCGTGCCAAGGCATCCGGACCACGCCCATGACGTGGCCGAGGACGTCGCCGATCAGGGGCGCATGCAGCTCACGCCGGATGGGCCACGTCTGGCGCGCAAGACCCTCAAGGCTCATCCCAAGGGCGAGACCTTGGCAGCGTTTGCGAAGCGGCATGGCGTGGACCCAGGTGAACTGGCGCGCTGGAACAAGCTGCCGGTGCAAGCTGCATTGCGCCCTAACCAGGCCCTGGTGGTGATGACCCCGGCGCCCTCGGGCGCGTCGACACCCGGCAAGGCCCGTGCTGCCTCAGCCAAGGGGCCCGCGGCGCAAAGCAACAGGAAAGCCAAAGCGCCGCAGCGGCCCGTGTCCCCGAAAGCGGAACGCAGACCCCAGGCCTCGGCCCAGCGCTGACCAAGCCTTGGCGGCTACGGATGCCTTCAGGCCGCGATCAGCTCCACACGGGCGCCAGGAGCAAGGCGACGCACACACCGAAGGCGGCACTCCACACACCTGTGCGGGCGCTCGCCCGGTCGGTCACGTACAGCCAGATGTAGGCCACGCGCAGCAGCACGAAGCTCACCGCCAGGGCATTGATCAAGCCCTGCGCCACCTGCAGCTGCTGGGCGGTCAGCACCGCCGCGATGAACAAGGGCAAGGCTTCGAAGCTGTTGGCCTGGGCGGCATTGGCACGGGCGCGACGGCCTGACTGACGTGCCAGCCAGGCCCGCGGGTCGCGGTTGTCGTAGCCGCCCTGATTGGCGGGGCGCGAGAAGGTTCCCCACTTGGCCACGCCTGCAGCCACGACTGGCAGCAAACATGCCACGAGCACGCACCAGTAACTCAGAGCCATGGCGGTTTCCTTGAAAGATGTTTCAACGCCGGTCGGCCAGCGCGTGTGCGATGGTGCCCAGATCCACAAACTCGATATCGCTACCCACCGGTACGCCACGGGCCAATCGGGTCACCTTCAGGGCCCGGCTCTTCAAGGCTTCAGCCAGGGCATGGGCGGTCACCTCGCCCTCGGCCGTGAAACCGGTGGCGAGGATCACTTCCGTCACCACCCCGTCCGTGGCGCGGCGTAGCAGCTCCGCAGCACCGATGGACTCCAGGCCCACGCCATCCAGCGGGCTCAGGCGCCCCAACAAGACGAAGTACAAGCCCCGGAAACTGCCAGACCGCTCCAGCGCGGCCTGGTCCGCGGGGCTTTCCACCACGCAAAGGACCGAGGCGTCTCGCGCAGCATCGCTGCACAAGCTGCAGATGGGGGCCTCGCTGAAGGTGTGGCAACGCTCGCAATGCCCCACCCGCTCCACCGCCGCATCCAGCGCTCTGGCAAGCACAGCAGCGCCGGGGCGGTCGTGCTGCAGCAGGTGATGAGCCATGCGCTGCGCCGATCTTGCGCCCACCCCGGGCAGCCGCCGCAGCGCCTCCACCAAGGCTTCGAGGCTCTTGCCGGACACCGCTGGCTCAAAAGGGGAACTTCATCCCTGGGGGCAGGGGCATGCCGGCCGTCACCTTGGACATCTTTTCGGTGGTGGTCTGCTCCACACGGCGCACCGCGTCGTTGAAGGCTGCAGCCACCAGATCTTCCAGCATGTCACGGTCTTCCCCCAGCAAGCTGGGGTCGATGGCCACGCGACGCACGTCGTGCTTGCAGGTCATGGTGACCTTGACCAAGCCTGCACCGGATTGACCTTCGACCTCGATCGAGCCGAGCTCGTCTTGCGCACGCTTGAGGTTGTCCTGCATGGCCTGAGCCTGCTTCATCAGGCCCGCCAATTGACCCTTCATCATGGATGTGATTCCTCTTCTATGAACATGAATCCTCGAGCCTGGCGTTCACGCCGGCTTGATCGAGCCCGGCACGAGTCTGGCCGTGGAGAACTGCTGCAGCAGCGACTGCACCAAGGGGTCTTCACGCACCACTGCTTCGGCCCGCGCCTGCGCACGGGCCCGCTCGGCCGCATCGCGGCGTGCGGGCGTGTCGCCGGCATCGCCAGCCTCGAGCTCCAGGCGCAAGGCCCGTCCCAAGCACTGCGACAAGGCTTCTGCGAGCTTGTCCTTCAGCGCGGGGCTGCGCAAGGACTCGTGCGCGATGCGCAGTCGCCACATTTCCGGGGGGCCGTCTTCCACACCCACCAACCCCCCCTGCCAAGCCAGTTCCCTGACCAGTCCGCTCAGGCGGCCCTCATCGGCCATGCGCCTCGTGGTGGCGGCCCAGCGGTCGGCCAGCGCTTCCAGGCTCGGGCCGGCCACCGCAACGGGCTGCACGGACCGTGGGATGTTCGGTGGTACCGGCGCCACCACAGGCGTAGGAACGACCTCTGCGGGTGGCGTCGACCGGGCGACCGAAGACCGCGACTCACGGGGCGCTTCGGGACCCGGCTCACGGGGCGTCACGGACAGGGACGGAGGCGCTGGCGCGCGCAGCGTCGCAGAACGGACGGGCCCCGCAGCGGGGCTGCGCCCCTGAAATGCCAGGATGCGCAGCAGGATCATCACCAGCGCGGCGTGTTCGTCGGACATCAAGGACAGCTCGGCCTTGCCGTGCACCATGATGCTGTAGGCCAGCTGCAACTCATCAGCCGAAAAAAGACCCGCAAGCGCGGCTGCGTCCGCACACTCCGGCGCATCGGAGTCCAGCGTTCCCGGCAGCGCCTGCTCCACCGCGGTGCGCTGCAGCGTCTTGGCCATGGTGTCCAGCGCCCCTGACGCGGAAGCGCCAGACGTCTGCAAGGCCGACGCAGCCCGCATCACCGCCGACGCATCACCGCGCCCCAGGCCTTCGAGAATCTCCAGACAGGCGCCTGAATGCGTGGCACCGAGCATGGTGGCCACGCCGGCCTCGGTCAACTGGCCGGCCCCATATGCGATGGCCTGGTCGGTCAGGGACAAGGCATCGCGCATCGACCCCCGAGCGGCGTCGGCCAGCAAACGCAGTGCACCGCCCTCTGCGGGAATCGCTTCACTGCCCAAAACCTGCCCGAGGTGCTCCCTCACCACCTCCGGGGCCATGGGCCGCAGGTTGAACTGCAGACAACGGCTCAAGACCGTGGGCAGCATCTTCTCGGGATCGGTGGTCGCCAACACAAACTTCAGGTACTCCGGCGGCTCCTCCAAGGTCTTGAGGAGTGCGTTAAAGGCGTCCTTGGTCAGTTGATGGGCCTCATCGATCATGAAGACCTTGTAGCGGCCCACTGCAGGCTTGTAGGCAGCGCGCTCGATCAATTCCCGGATCTCGTCGATGCTGCGATTGGAGGCGGCATCAAGTTCGATGTAATCGACGTAGCGATCGGCATCGATGTCCCGGCAGGCCGGGCACTGGCCGCAGGGGCTCGACGTGATATCGCCCATGCCGTCGGGCCCGGTGCAATTCAGGCTCTTGGCCAGGATGCGCGAGATGGTCGTCTTGCCGATCCCCCGCGTGCCCGTGAAGAGGTAGGCGTGATGGAGGCGCCGCTGATCAAGGGCGTTGGTCAGCGCGCGCACGACGTGCTCCTGGCCCGCCATCTGCGAGAAGTTCCGCGGGCGGTACTTTCGCGCCAATACAACGTAGCCCATCGCGGCATTCTAGGTTCTGGCCGGGCTTCAGCCCTGATGGCTCGGCAGGCCACGTGAGGCTCAGGTCGATAATCTGCGGATGCAAGTACCCGAGTCCAGCGGCCTGACCTACGAGCAGTCGGGCGTTCAGTACGACCTCATCGATCCGGTCAAGGTCAGCGCGCAGCAAACGGCAGCCCTGACAGCGTTGAACTTGTCACGCCATGGCTTTGAGGAAGTAGCCGCGTCTCGCGGGGAGTCGGCCTATGTCGTGGATGTGGGACCCTTCTACCTGGCCAGCATCGTCGAGTGCCTGGGCACCAAGTCGCTCGTGGCCGATGAGATGCTGCGTCTGACCGGACGCAGCCACTTCGACGCCATCGCCCAGGACACCATCGCGATGGCGGTCAACGACCTCATCACCGTGGGCGCCACCCCTCTGGTGGTGCAGGCCTATTGGGCGGCCGGCGGCAGCGACTGGTTCGCCGACCGCGCTCGGGCGGAGACCCTCATTGCGGGGTGGAAACGCGCCTGCGACGCCTGCGGCGTGGCTTGGGGCGGCGGCGAGACACCCGCTCTGGGCGGTATCGTCGAAGAGGGTCGCATCGATCTGGCCGCCAGTTGCACGGGCATCATTCAGCCCAAGACCCGGCTTTCCACGGGAAATCATCTGAGCGCAGGCGACTCCATCGTGCTGTTGCCGTCCAGCGGGATCCATGCCAATGGCCTGAGCCTTGCGCGAAAGCTGGCCTCGCGACTGCCCGAGGGCTACCTGACCGAGATCGAGCCCGGCCTGAGTTTTGGAGCTGCGCTCCTGGAGCCCACCGCCCTGTACGCCAGTGTCACCGAAGCCCTGCACCGAGCGGGCATCCCACTCCACTACTGCGCCAACATCACAGGGCATGGTTGGCGCAAGCTGATGCGTCATCCCGGCCGCTTCACCTACCGGATGCACACCCTGCCGAAAGTGCCCCGTGTGCTCAGCTTCATCTCCGAGCAGGCCGGGCTGACGCCAGAGGACGCCTATGGCACGCTGAACATGGGAGCCGGCTTTGCGCTGTTCGTCCCTGGAGCGCAGACTGCAGAGTTGCTGGAGGTTTGCAGCCAAGCAGGCATGCCCGCCCTCCTTGCGGGCGAAGTCAGCCACGGTCCCAAACAGGTGTTGATCGAACCGCTGGAGATCGTGTTCGGGGCCGAGTCACTGCAACTGCGGTGATCTGGCGGATGGGCCCGTGCCCTGCAACAACCGTTTCGACAGCAACCTCTCGCAGCCACGGACGGTGCGTTTGCGCCCGCGCAGGTGGTGGCGAATTCTCAGGGCATCTCTGATCCGCTGATCTGGGCACCCTCCCCTACAATCCCGCCCGACGGGCCTCCTCGCATGGAAGTGCGGCCAACCGGGTCAGGTGGGGAACCAAGCAGCCCTAACCGTGGCGACCAGTGCCGAGATCAGGCTCGTCAACTTGCCTCGTGTGTCCACAGCACAGGGCCGCACCGCGCCCCCAACGTCGCCGTGACACCCCATGACTTTAAGAGCGGCGCCTACATCCGGAGAATTTCATGAGCGCAGAAACCGTCAAGCACGTCACCGACGCCACCTTTGAGGCCGACGTGCTGAAGTCCGACCGGCCCGTCCTGGTTGATTACTGGGCCGAGTGGTGCGGGCCGTGCAAGATGATCGCCCCCATCCTGGATGATGTGTCGAGGGACTATGGTGACCGTCTGCAGGTCGCCAAGATGAACGTCGACGAGAACCAGCAGGTGCCCGCACAGTTTGGCATCCGCGGCATCCCCACGCTGATGCTCTTCAAGGGCGGCGAATTGGTCGCCACCAAGGTTGGCGCCTTGCCCAAAGCCCAGTTGACGGCCTTCATCGACAGCCACCTATAATTAGCTCAGAAGTTGGGTTGGTCAGGCACTTGAATGCGGGCCAACTCCCCTTCGACGGACGGTGCGGAGCCACCCACGCTGGTCGTCCGCAGGCCCTGAACTTCGGTTCGTTTCGCGGGCCCCCGCCAGTTGATCTGGTCACCCCCCCTGCCCTTTCGGGACCGTACTTGACCTGAAGAGTCGTCGGTCTTCGGATCTGTCGAACCTGTCGGATCTGTCAAAAAAGGGCTTGGCTTCCTCGTGGAGAGGACTCTCGGATGCATTTATCTGAATTGAAGGCGCAGCACGTCTCGGAACTCATCAAGATGGGTGAGGCGCTGGAGATCGACAACGTCAGCCGCCTGCGCAAGCAGGAATTGATGTTCGCGATCATGAAAAAGCGCGCCAAGGCCGGCGAACAGGTCTTCGGTGATGGCGTGCTGGAAGTGCTACCGGACGGCTTCGGCTTTCTGCGCTCGCCCGACACCAGCTACATGGCCAGCACCGATGACATCTACCTGTCGCCCAGCCAAGTCCGCCGATTCAATCTTCACACGGGGGACATGATCGAGGGCGAGGTCCGCGTCCCTAAGGACGGGGAACGCTACTTCGCGCTGGTCAAGGTGGACCGCGTGAACGGGCTGACCCCCGAGGAGAACAAGCACAAGATCATGTTCGAGAACTTGACGCCGCTGTTCCCCAAAGAACAGTTCAGGCTCGAACGCGACATGAAGGGGGACGAGAACGTCACCGGCCGCATCATCGATCTCGTGGCGCCCATTGGTAAAGGCCAACGGGCCCTGCTGGTGGCCCAGCCCAAGACGGGCAAGACGATGATGATGCAGCACATCGCCCATGCGCTGGCTACGAACCATCCAGACGCCCACTTG
>CAYSOD010000038.1:0-14518 GCA_964432385.1 uncultured Rubrivivax sp. | reverse complement strand
GGGCAGCGGCTCGATCGTCAACGTCTCCACCTACGCGCTCTTCGAGCCCGAGGCGGCGTTCCCGACCTCGGGCGTGTTCCGCGCCGGGCTGGCGGCCTTCACCAAGCTCTGGTCCGACCAGTACGCCGCCCAAGGCCTGCGCATGAACAACGTGCTGCCGGGCTTCATCAGCAGCCTGCCGGAGAAAGAAGAGCGCCGCGCCCGCATTCCCATGGGACGCTACGGCACGCCCGAGGAAGTGGGCCGGCTCATCGCCTTCCTGGCGACGGATGCCTCGTCCTACATCACGGGCCAGAACATCCGCATCGACGGCGGGATCACGCGCTCGGTGTGAAACCCCACGGCCACTCGGCCCGTAAGCCGCCTGCCAGCCGGCTCATGTCTAATTAGGGTTTACGCTTACTTTGCAGGAGACACAAGATGACGACACGTGACGTGGTGGTGCTGGGCGTGGCGCGCTCGGCGATCGGTTCCTTCGGCGGCTCGCTGGCTGATATGGAGCCGGCAGAACTGGCCGGCACGGTGATGAAGGCGGCGGTGGAGCGCTCGGGCGTGGACCCCAAGGCGATCAACTACGTGACCGTGGGCAACTGCATCCCCACCGAAAGCCGCTACCCCTACGTGGCGCGCGTGGCCAGCATCCAGGCGGGGCTGCCCATGGACAGCGTGGCCATGGCGGTGAACCGCCTGTGTTCCTCGGGCCTGCAGGGCATCGTCACCACCGCGCAGAACATCCTGCTGGGCGACTGCGACTACGGCGTGGGCGGTGGTGTGGAGGTGATGAGCCGCGGCGCCTACCTGTCGCCGGCCATGCGCACTGGCGCACGCATGGGTGACACCAAACTGATCGATGCCATGGTGGCGGCGCTGACCGACCCGTTCGGCGTGGGCCACATGGGCATCACGGCCGAGAACCTGGCCGCCAAGTGGACCATCACGCGCGAAGAGCAGGACGCCCTGGCCGTGGAGAGCCAGCGCCGCGCCGCGGCCGCCATCGCCGAAGGCCGGTTCAAGAGCCAGATCGTGCCCATCGTCAAGCAGACCAAAAAGGGCGAGGTCGTCTTCGACACCGACGAGTACGTCAAGGCCAGCACCACCATGGAGTCGCTGGCCAAGCTCAAGCCGGCCTTCAAGAAGGACGGTTCCGTGACGGCGGGTAATGCCTCAGGCATCAACGACGGCGCCGCCTTCTTCGTGCTGGGAGATGCCGCCACCGCGGCCAAGGACGGCCACAAGCCCATGGCGCGCCTGGTGTCCTACGCCGTGGCCGGTGTGCCCAACGACATCATGGGCGAGGGCCCGATCCCGGCCTCCAAGCTCGCGCTCAAGAAGGGCGGTGTGACGCTGGACCAGATGGACGTCATCGAGTCCAACGAGGCCTTTGCAGCGCAGGCCATCGCCGTGCAGCGCGGCCTGGGCCTGGACATGAGCAAGACCAACCCCAATGGCGGCGCCATCGCACTGGGCCACCCCATCGGCTGCTCGGGCGCCTTCATCGCCACCAAGGCGATCTACGAACTGCACCGCACGGGTGGCCGCTACGCGCTGGTGACCATGTGCATCGGCGGCGGCCAGGGCATCGCGGCCGTGTTCGAGCGCCTGTGATTCGCAAGCGCTGAAAGAGGAAGGGTCGCGGGATCAGGTCGCAGCCTGCGGCCGCTTGCGCATCATTCCCCAGCCTTCCATGGTCATCACGGGCTCGCCATGCTGGTTGAGCACCGTCCAGCGCGACTTGACCAGCCCCACCTCCGGGCGGCTGGTCATGGTGCGCGCCTCCAGCACTTCAAGACGCATGCTCAGTGTGTCTCCTGGGTAGACCGGCTTGACCCAGCGCAGCTGGTCGATGCCTGGTGAGCCCAGGCTGGCGGTGTCCAGCAGGTGGTCGTCGCACATCATGCGCATGGCCATGGCGGCGGTGTGCCAACCGCTGGCCGACAAGCGGCCGAAGAGTGAGGCCTCGGCCGCGTCATCGTCAAGGTGGAAGGGCTGCGGGTCGAACTGCGCCGCAAACGCCACCGTGGCCTCGCGCGTCACCGCCGTGGCGCCGAACTCCCGCACGGTACCGGGGCTGAAGTCTTCCCAGTGAAAGCGGTAGGCGCGGGGTTCAGGGTTGCGGCTCATGCACGGAGCATAGCGGCCGCGGTGGCCCGGCCCTGCCCCAACCCCCTGGCCTCCCGACGCAGTGCGCGTGCCAGGCAAGGGGCATGACCCTCGCGGCGGCTCAGGGTATTGCGGGCTTTGCGGGCATTCGCCCGCGCGCGAGAATCCGTCGGCGAATCTGTCAACGCTTTGCGCGGAGCCCCTCATGACCTTGCTGATCCTCGGCCTTGTGATTTTTCTGGGCGTCCACTCGACACGCGTGTTTGCCGAGGGCTGGCGTACGGCGCAGTTACAGCGCTGGGGCGAGAAGGGCTGGAAGGGCGCGTACACCCTCGCCTCCCTGGTCGGGCTCGTCCTGCTGGTGTGGGGTTACAGCGTGGCGCGGCAGTCGCCGGTGCCGCTGTGGACCCCGGTCATCGGCCTGCGACACCTGGCCTCGCTGCTGACCGTGTTCTCGTTCATCCTGCTGGCGGCGGCTTATGTGCCGCGCAACAGCGTGAAGGCCCGCATCGGCCACCCCATGGTGGCAGGGGTCAAGGTCTGGGCATTGGCCCACTTGCTGGCCAACCACACGCTGGCCGACCTGCTGCTGTTCGGAGGCTTTCTCGTGTGGGCGGTGCTGTGCTTTCGCGCCGCGCGTGCACGCGACCGCGCTGCCGGCGTCACCTACCGCGCCGGCACGCTCAAGGGCAACCTGATCACCGTGGCCGCTGGCCTGGTGGGTTGGGCCGTGTTTGCGATGTGGCTGCACGGGCCCTTGATCGGCGTGCGGCCTTTCGGCTGACCCCGCTCGGCCGAGAAATCAAGCCGCCTGCTGAGTGCCCGCGCTGGGGCACAAGGAGGTCGCTTGTCAGGCTGGAGCGCCGGCTGTCCGCCTCAGCGGGCGTTCCGTCGCAAGGCGCTGGCGTTGGCCCCGGGCGCTTTCTACAGTGCACCCATCGACCACGGATTGCGGGTCGCACTCAAGCAAAGGAGCCCACCATGAACCACGATCAACTGCGCCTTCCTCTGGCCGCCCGCCTGATGTCCTTCGCCTTCGCTGCCGTGATGTCCCTGGGCATGCTCGCCGGGGTCAACGCCCTGGCCACAGGTGAGCCCGACGCAGGTCTGTTGGCCCGCGCGCAACTCAGCGCCAAGGCCTGAAGATGCCGCAGCCCATGACAGAGGTCTGCCGGGTGGAGCCGCCAAGCTGGCGGCCCGTCATGCCAGCCGCCCGGCCCTGAAGTCTTCCACCGCCTGGTAGATCTCCTGGTTCGTGTTCATCACGAAAGGGCCGTACTGCGCGATGGGTTCGTTCAGCGGCTGGCCGGCAATGAACACCGCCCGAGCGCCTTCGGCACCCGCTTGGAGCACGACACCGTCGCTGCCCGGCGTGTTGGCCAGCAGGGCCATGCGCTGGCGCGGCACCTCGGTGTCAGCCACCGTCAACGCGCCTCGGTACACATACACAAACGCGTTGTGCGAGGGCGGTAGCGCCTGGTCAAAACGGGCGCCAGGGTCCAGGTGCAGGTCCAGGTAGGTGGGGGCGGTGGCCTCGCGCTGCATGGCGCCCTGCACGCCCAGTGCCTGGCCGGCGATGACGCGGACGCGCACCCCTTCAGCCTGCACTTCGGGAATCTCCGCCGACGGGATGTCGCGGTACCAGGGCGCGCACATCTTGTCGCGTGCGGGCAGGTTCAGCCACAGCTGAAAGCCCTCCATCCGGCCGTCCTCCTGCTCGGGCATCTCGCTGTGGATCACCCCGCGTCCGGCGGTCATCCACTGCACGGCGCCGTTGGTCAGCAGGCCCTCGTTACCGGCGGAGTCGCGATGGCGCATGCGGCCTTCCAGCATGTAAGTGACGGTCTCGAAGCCGCGGTGCGGGTGGTCTGGGAAGCCGCCGATGTAGTCGTCGCGGCTGTCACTGCCGAAGGCGTCCAGCATCAGGAAGGGGTCCAGCCGGCGCTGCAGGTTTTGCGTCAGCACGCGCACGAGCTTGACGCCGGCGCCGTCACTGGTGGGCTGGCCGGCCACCAGGCGCTCGACGCGGCGCGGCCGTTGGCAGGTGAAGGGGCGGGGTTGGGTTGTGTTCATGGCGGCATCATCGCGCTGACCGGCCAGGTGTGCATCGCAGGGGCTTGAACACGCCGTTCAAGGGCAGACCTTCCCAGTCTGTGAGTCCCGCGGCTGGCGCGCACGCGCTACGCTTGGGGTGTGCCGCCCCCCGTGTTTCATCTGCCGGTCACCCACCGCCGACGCCTGCGCGAGGTGTGGCGCTCGGCCGGCTGGCCCTATCAGGATCTGATCGAGGTGGAATTGCTGGCCGCGGGCTTGTTGGAGCGGCGGCAGGACGCTCAGGGGCGCGAGACCCTGCGCGTCACCGATGCGGGCTTGCAGGTGTTGGCGCAGACCTTGCAGCGCAACCGGGCTGCCCTGGATGCGCACGAGGCCTTGGTGGGCCGTGTGGCCCTGGAGATGCAGCGGGCCGGGCGCGTGGTCTGGCGGGGGCTGGCTTTGCGGGCGGCCCTGCCCGCCCTCGATGCCGGCGCTCAGGCATCTTGGGACGCTGATGCTGGTGGCGGCGGTGCCCAACTGGCGTCTGTTGCTGACCCCGAAACCGACCTCGCGCCTCCATTCGCACCCGCGATCCAGGGCCTGTTCACGCCAGAAGATTCCCCAACGAGCGCTCCATCCCCCGCCGCGCGCTGGGCGATCGCGGTGCCCGATGTCTTTTCCATCCGCCACACCACGCGCGAAGACCTCGTCGAGCCCATCGTGCACGAGATCAAGGTGCGCCGGGCCGACCTGCTGTCGGACCTGCGCCGCACCGACAAGCGGGCGGCCTACCTCGCCCTGTCCAGCCAGTGCTGGTATGTGCTGAAGGCCGGCATCGCCGAGCCCGAGGAGGTGCCCGAGGCGTTTGGGGTCATGGTGGCCCACGCCTCTGAGACAACCGTGCGGCCGCGAGGGCCTGCAGGACTTGAACCGGTTCTTCCAGGCCACGCTCTGGAAGTCCTGCGGCCTGCCCCACGGCGGCCGCACCGCATGGCCTTTGCCACCTGGATGGCACTGGCGCGCGCCACTGCCGAGCCCGCGCCTGACGAGGGCCCTCAGGCCTTGTTCTGAGGGCCGTCGCTGGGAGGAGCCTCGTAGGGGCTGTGCAGTTGCACGGCCTTGGCGCTGCGCTTGCGCATGCGGATGTTGAGCATCTCCACGCCCAGCGAGAAGGCCATGGCGAAGTAGACGTAGCCCTTGGGTACGTGGTGGTCGAAGCCTTCGGCAATCAGCACCACGCCCACCACCACCAGGAAGGACAAGGCCAGTACCTTGATGGTCGGGTGCGCGGAGACGAAGCGCCCGATGGGCCCGGCGAAGACCATCATCAGCGCCACCGAGGAGATGACGGCCGCGATCATCACGCGCACGTCGTCCACCATGCCCACCGCGGTGATGATGGAGTCCAGCGAGAACACCAGGTCGATGATCATGATCTGCAGCAGCACTGCGGCCAGCGTGGCCTTGACGGCATTGGCGGCGTGCCCTTCCTCGCCCTCCATGGAGCCGTGGATCTCGGTGGTGCTCTTCCACACCAGGAACAGGCCGCCCAGGATCAGGATCAGGTCGCGGCCCGAAATCGCCTGCCCCAGCACCGTGAACAGCGGCTCCACCAGGCCCACGATCCAGGCCAGCACCAGCAGCAGGGCGATGCGCATGAACATGGCCATGAACAGGCCCACGCGGCGTGCCATCTCCTGCTGGGCCTTGGGCAGCTTGTCCACCAGGATGGAGATGAAGATGATGTTGTCGATGCCCAGCACCAACTCCAGCGCGGTCAGCGTCGCAAAGGCAATCCAGGCTTCGGGGCTGGTGAGCAGGTCCATCATGGCGCTGGGTCTCGGTGAAGATCGGTTGGGGCGCGCGGGCGCAGCGGTGCCTTGCAGGTGCGCGGCGGGCGCCAAGCAGAACCGGCACGACGCCAGTGAGGATAGGGCATTTGTCCGATGACGGGCCGAGCTATCGCAGCAGGGCGCGTGCGGGTGTGCCGGATTTCTGAGCCCGATTCACAATCCCACCCCACCGCGCACGTCTGAGCGCACCTGTTGGCACCTTTCGGAGTGGCCGCCATGAACTTCTTCTGTCCTTCCGGACGTCGTGCTCGGCGCGTCTTGAGCGCTCTGTCAACGGCGGTGCTGTTGGCCACTGCCCAGGCCGCCCCGGGCCTGCCCTCCACCAACGTGGCCTGGGTGCCGGCGGCGGTGGACGCTGACATCGACCGCGCCTTTGCCCAGGCGCGCGCTGAGAAGAAGCCGGTGCTGCTGTACTGGGGGGCCACCTGGTGCCCGCCGTGCAACCAGCTCAAGGCCACGCTCTTCAACCGCCAGGATTTCGCCGCCCAGGCCAAGAGCTTTGTGGCGGTGCACGTGGACGGTGACCGGCCCGGCGCGCAGAAGCTGGGCGGGCGCTTCAAGGTGCGCGGCTACCCCACGGTCATCCTGATGACGGCCGAGGGCGCGGAGATTTCGCGCCTGCCCGGCGACGCCGATGCGCCGCAGATCATGGCGGTGTTGCAAGCCGGCTTGTCGGGCGGGCGGCCCATCAAGACCGTGCTGGCCGACGCGCGTGCGGGCAAGGCCCTTTCCGCCAATGAGTGGCGCATGCTGGCCTTCCATGGCTGGGAGGTCGATGAGGATCAACTTGTGCCTGCCAAGGAACGGCCCACGCTGCTGGCCGAGCTGGCCCGGCGCAGCGAGGCCGCGGCGGCGGGCGCGCGCGATGGCGAGACCAGCACCCGCTTGTGGCTCAAGGCCTTGGCCGCCAGTGACGATGGCAAGGGCCTGAAGCCTGAGACTGCGCAGCGTGAGCTGGTGCAGCGCGTATTGGGTGACGCCGCGCTCACGCGCACCCACATGGACGTGCTGGCCAACGAAGCCGCTGACATCGTGCAGGTGCTGACCGTTGAAGACTCCCCTGAACGGGCGGCCCTGGTCAGCCGCTACGAGGCCGCCCTGGTCAGGCTGCAGGCTGACACCACGCTCTCGCGCGCCGACCGCCTGTCAGCCCTGGTGGCCCGGGTGCGGCTGGGTCGCCTGGGTCAGGGCAAGGACGTGGTGCAGCCCAAGCTGCCCGAGGCCCTGCTGCGTGAAGTGCGCGACACCGCCGCGCGCCTGGATCGCGAGATCACCGACGGCTACGAGCGCCAGGCCCTGATCACCAGCGCCGGCTGGCTGCTGGGCCAAGCGGGCTTGTGGGCCGAGAGCGATGCCTTGCTCAAGGCCAACCTCAGCAAGAGCCACTCCCCCTACTACCTCATGAGCCAACTGGGCGGTAACGCACGCAAGCTCGGGCGCAAGGACGAGGCGCTGCAGTGGTACCAACAGGCTTTTGACCGCAGCGAGGGCCCGGCCACGCGGCTGCAGTGGGGCTCGGGCTTCTTCAGCGCTCTGGTGGAATTGGCTCCAGCCGATGCCCAACGCATCGAGAAGACTGCGGCCCAGCTCTTCAGCGAGGCCGCCAAGGACAAGGGCGCCTTCCACGAGCGAAGCGCTCGCTCACTTCAGCGCGTAGGCAGCAAACTCAACGAGTGGAACAAGGATGGCAGCAAGACGGCCATCCTGCAGCGGCTGAAGAGACAGCTGGATGGCGTGTGCGCCGGCGTGGAGGCTGCCGATGGCCAGCGGGCCACCTGCGAGGGCGTGCTGAAGCTCAAAGGAGCGGGGTGAGCAGACCGGACAGGGCCACTAGGCTCACTTGCGCTTACCCCATTTGTTCACCGAAAGTCTGACCGCGCCGCCGATGTCCCATCAGGGCTAGCCCCACGTGCGTGGTCGCCTCCGCGAGGCTAGTCTCTTCAGATTCGTCACACTCACGAGGTTGATCATGCATTCGCGATTGAAATTGCCATTGCGTGCCGTGTCGGCGGCGGCTGCAAGTCTCTTTGTGCTGGGCGGGCCGCCTGCAGCGGCCCAGACGGCCGTCGAGCGTGTTGAGGTGACGGGCTCCAACATCAAGCGCCTGAGCACCGAGACGGCTGGCCCCACCGAGGTCATCACCAGGGAAGACATCCGCCAGACGGGTGCCATCACCTTGCGTCAGATCCTCGACACCGTCACCGGATCGTCGGGGGCGTTGGCCGACAACGGCAACGCCTCAAGTTTTGCGCCTGGCGCCTCTGGGACGGCGTTTCGCAATCTCGGCACGAGTGCCACCCTCGTGTTGTTGAACGGCCGCCGGATGGGCAACTTTGCGCTGGCCAACGGCGGCAAGGACACCTTCGTCAACGTCGACTCCTTCCCAGCCGACGCCATCGAGCGCATCGAGATCCTCAAGGATGGCGCTTCGGCCATCTACGGGTCCGAAGCCATGGCTGGGGTGGTGAATATCATCACCCGCAAGCAGTACAACGGCGTGGGTCTGAGCGCTTCCTACCAGGGCAATGGCCTGGAGATCGGGGCGCAAAAGACAGCGAGCATCGTGGCCGGCCTGGGGGAGTCCAACGCCCGCAGGTTCACGGCGCTCGGCAACCTCGAGCTGTATCAGCGCGATGGCTACATGTTTTCGGAAGTGCTGCCTTATTACCCCGAGTGGCACAAGGTCAACGTGAATCCCGCGCTGGGGGCGCCGTCGACGGTCAGTTACCCGGGCAACTTCTTCATCAACCCGCCCGCCTACACCACGCGGTCGGCCATCCAAGGCTGCTCCAACAAGAACTCCGCCGGCGCTTGCGTCACCGATCTCAACCCGATCAACCAGTTTTCTGACCCCGCCGAGCGCCTGAACTTCTTCGGTGCCGCCAGCTACAAGCTCAACGACAAGACGGAGCTGTTCGCCGACCTGTTGGCCTCCAGAACCCGCACCGAGTACCTGGCCCTGCCCATCGGCATCAACGCGCCCAGCACCCCCTTCCGGTGGGTAGATGGCAGAACCGGAACACTGCAGGAAGTCGCCAAGCCCCTGGTCCCGGTGACCAATCCGCTGAACACCTTTGGGCGCCCGGTCGGCCTGGAATACCGGTTCATGGACGCGGGCATCGACTACAGCACCCCCACGACAGCGGACTCCTACCGCGTGACCCTGGGGGCGCGTGGCGAGTTCCGCTCCTGGGACTGGGAGGCTGCGCTTGTGCATGCCCAGTCCAAGGCCACCTCCCGTGGCAAGTCGCTGCACCGCGTCGACTTCGTCAATGCCATCAAGAACAACGAGTACATCATCGGGGGTAACAATTCCCAGGAACTGCTGGATCGGATGATCAGAACGGCCGGGGTGGAGGGCAAGAACACGACCGACATCGTGGACTTCCGCATCACGGGTGAGCTGTTCAAGGCGCCTTTCCCCGTGCAAGCGGCCATGGGCGTGGATCTGCGCAGCGAGAAGATCTTCATCAAGTCCAGCAAGGAGGCGTTCAATGCCGAGCTGATCGGTCGAGGATCCCTGCTGACGGACGGCACGGGCAACACCACCAGCGCTTTTGCCGAGCTGGAGGCGCAGCCCTTCAAGCGCCTGACGGCCAACGCTGCGGTGCGGTGGGACAAGTCCGGCAGCTATGAGGGCGAGCTGACCCCGAAGGTGGGGCTGAAGTACATCGTGACCCCGCAGCTGCTGGTTCGCGGCACGGCGGGCAAGGGTTTCCGGGCCCCCAACGTGGTGGAGACTCTGGGGCAAGGCGGGTTGACGGGCTTCTTCAATGGGTTCCGCGATGAGAAGCGCTGCGACACGGCCACCAAGATCCGCGACATCCTGGCCACGGGCACGGCCAACGACAAGCTGGACGGCAATTCGGCGTTTTCCTCGGGGTGTTCGGTGTCGGTGCCGGCGGCCGTTTCGTCCAACCCCAACCTCAAGCCTGAACTGTCCACCAACAAGACCCTCGGCCTCGTTTTCGAGCCCTCCAAGAACTTCACGGTGTCTGCGGACTACTTCGAGATCGAGCGTACCAACGAGATCGCCTACCAGGATCCGAACTTCCTTGTGACCAAGGAAGACGACCCGCTGTGGGCCAACTTTGTCCGCCGCGCGCCCATCACACCCCAGGACGAGTACTGGGCCAAGCGTGCCAACGAACTGTCGCCGGGCGCCAACCTGTCCTGGCCACGCGGTCAGCTGATAACGATCTTCCTGGGCTACGACAACCTGCTGAAGACCCGCACCTCCGGGGTCGACGTTGAGGTGCGTTCTCGGCACAAGTGGGACGGAGTGGGCGATATCACCCTGGGCTACAACGCCACACAGAAGATTCGCGTTCAGAACTGGGATACCACGACCAATGCCTACTTGCCGAATCTCGTGGGCCTTTACGGCTACCCCAAGCTGACTTCGGCTTTCAGCGCCTCCCTGCGCACGCAGAACTGGAGCGTGGGCATGCGGTACACGTACACCTCGGAGCAATCCTTGGCCGGTCAATTTGATGGCGCTCAATGGTCGGAAGAGAACTGCCCGAAAACCCGGCCCCTGCGCGGAGATCTGCCCTGCACATTGCTCAATGACGAGAGCTACTCCTTCAACCTGGCCTACACCGGGTTCAAGAACACGCGCCTGTCTCTGAACATCCTCAACATGCTCAACCAGGAGGCGCCCGTCAACCTCAAGGGCGGGTTTGCGCTGCGGACTTGGTCGTACCGGGTGGGTGTCGATCATCGGTTTTGAGCCCTTTTGACGCTGAGCAGGAGCCGTTGACCGTGGGTGCGCGGCAACGGCTTTGCGGGATAGGGCTTGGAGTGGTGTATCCGCACTTTTGATCAAGACCCTGCCATGCCTCGCCACATCCTCGAAGAAGCCCAGCTTCACCCGGCCATCCGCGACCGTGTGGCGCGTCACGAACGTGCCGTCGTCGAGGATGTGCAAGCTGCGGTGGCCGCGCACCCGGTGGTGGTCGTGGGCATGCGTGCCAACCCCTATCCCGCCAAGGCTCGCCGCCTGCTCGACGCGGCGGGCATCCCGCATCAGTACCTGGAGTACGGTGGCTACTTGAGCGATTGGCGCCGCCGCAACGCCCTCAAGTTGTGGACGGGCTGGCCCACCTTTCCGATGGTTTTCGTCAAGGGGGTGCTGGTGGGCGGCTTCGATGACCTGAAGAAGCTGCACGACAGTGGCGAGTTGAAGGCGATGCTGGGCTGAGAGCCCGCCCGGGCTCGCTGCGGGCCCTTGCCTGCGGACCATCCTTCGAGGATGCCCCGCTCATACCCGCGTTGATGCGCCTCATTCATGCTTTGGGCAGGCGCTTCCATGCACGTATTGCGGCCATTCGTCACCAGGTGCTGGACATCTGTGCAGCGATGTTCACAATCAGTGGCATGCAGTACACCTTCTTCGGGACGCGGCAGCGCGAACGCCGGGATCGGCGCATTCAGGGTGTTTGGGCCGGGACCGCAGGCACTGCTCTGGTGGTGGCGAGCCTGTTCATTTCATGGGCAGCGCAGGCCCAAACGAAGCCTCCGGCGCCTGGTGTTGCGTCCGGCCCTGCCACGTCTTCTGCGCTGGGCCGCACGACAGAACCGGGCGCCAATGCAGAGCTGACCCCCTGCCGCCTGAAGGGCTTGGAGCACGAGGCCCGATGCGGTGTGGTCAAGCGCCCCCTGGACCCCACCCAGCCGCAAGGCGTGCAAATCGACGTGCACTTTGCGGTGCTGCCGGCGCTGGCCCGCCACAAGAAGGACGACCCGGTGTTCTTCTTCGCCGGTGGGCCGGGACAGAGTGCGATCACCCTGGCCGGTACGCTGGCGCGGCCGCTCGCCCGCCTGACCAACCGCCGCGATGTGGTGCTGATCGATCAGCGCGGCACCGGGCGCAGCGCACCGCTGCAATGCCCGGAGCCTTCACTCCTGCAACCTTTGCGCGAGATGGCCGACCCTGCCGCACAGGTGCAGCGCTTGCGTGAATGCCGCGCAGCGCTGCAGAAGTTGCCGCATGGAGATCTGCGCCACTACACCACCACGGTGGCCATGGCCGACGCCGAGGCCGTACGTCAGGCGCTGGGTGCCCCGCAGGTCAACCTGGTGGGCGGCTCCTACGGCACGCGCGCGGCGCTGGAATACCTGCGCCAGTTTCCACAGTCGGTGCGCCGCGTGGTGATCGACGGGGTGGCACCGCCGGACATGGTGCTGCCGGCTTCGTTCTCCACCGATGCCCAGGCGGCGCTCGATGCCCTGTTGGTCGCCTGCCAGGCCGAGCCGTCCTGCGCAAAGGCCCATCCGCAACTGCGCGAGCGCTGGGCCGCGCTGCTGAAGAGCCTGCCGCGCGAGGTGAGCGTGGCCCACCCGGTGACGGGACGCGACGAGCGCCTGACGCTGACACGCGAACTGGTGACGGGCCTGGTGCGGCCACCGCTGTATGCGCCGCTGATCGCTTCAGCCTTGCCCTTGGCCATCGAGGAGGCCGCCCAGGGCCGCTTCACGGCGCTGCTGGGCCTGACTTCGGCGATAGCGGGTGGCCGGGGCAGCCCCTTGCGCCTGGCCGAGGGCATGCATTTCTCGGTGATTTGCGCCGAGGATGTTCCGCGACTGCAGGCGGGTGCGTCTTCGGACCGACCAGGAGCCGACTTTGCCAACGACTTTGCCGACATGTACCGCCGCGTGTGTGACGCCTGGCCGCAGGGCGCAGTGCCACCGGCTTTCTATCAGGTGCCGCCCTCGGCCGTGCCGGTGCTGGTGCTGTCCGGCGGGCTGGATCCGGTGACGCCGCCCCGCCATGGCCAGCGCGTGGCCCAAGCCCTCGGCCCGCAGGCCCGCCATGTGGTGGTGCCCAACGCAGGCCACGGCCTGATGTTGCAGGGCTGCCTGCGCGACGTGGTCTTCCGCTTCATCGATGCGCCCGACGCGGCTGCTGCGCTGCAGGTGGACGGCGGGTGTGCCGAGAAGATGCCTCGGCCGCCGGCGTTCGTGGCCCCTGGGTCTGCACCCGTGCAGACACCCGGTGCCACCACCGCGTCAAGCCAGGGGGCCCTGTCATGATCGAAGTGCAGGACCTGTCGCGCCGTTTCGCCCAGGGGCGCGGGCGCAAGGTGCGTACCGTGCAAGCGGTGGATGGCGTGAGCTTCACCGCAGCCAACGGCCGCATCACCGGCCTGCTCGGCCCCAACGGCGCCGGCAAGACCACCACGCTGCGCATGGTCGCCGCGCTGCTTAAGCCTGATGCCGGGCGCATCACGGTCGATGGCCTGGACGTGGCGGCGCAGCCGCAGCAGGCCTTGGCCCGTATGGGTGTGCTGTCCGATGCTCGCGGCCTCTACACCCGGCTGACGGCGCGGGAGAACATCCTGTACTTCGCCCGCTTGCATGGGGTGCCGGCCGAAGTGGCGGGCCCGCGCGTGGAGGCGCTGGCCGACATGCTGGAGATGGGGCCTTTGCTGGACCGCCGTACCGAAGGCTTCAGCCAGGGCGAGCGCATGAAGACCTCTCTGGCGCGGGCGCTGATCCACGACCCGCCCAACATCATCCTGGACGAGCCCACCAACGGACTGGACGTGCTGGCCACACGGGCGCTGCGCGAGTCGCTCAAGCGTCTGAGGGATGAGCAAGGCAAGTGCATCATCTTCTCCACCCACATCATGCAGGAGGTGGAGCGGCTGTGCGACCACGTGGTGGTGGTCGCTCAGGGGCGCACGGTGGCGCAGGGCACGGTGGCTGAGTTGTCGGCCCGCACGGGTCTGGCCGACTTCGAGGAGACCTTTGTGCAACTGGCATTCGGCGGTGGCGCGCAGCCTCGGCCCGTGGCGGATTCAGCCCAAGCACCCGCACCGAAGCGGCAGCCGCTACAGGGAGGTTTCGCATGAGCACCGCTGCATGGACCCACGCCTGGGCCGTCTTCTGCAAGGAGCTGCTGGACGCCTTGCGCGACCGGCGCACGCTGGTGATGGTGCTGCTGAGCTCGGTGGCCATGGGGCCGGTGGTGCTGGTGCTGATCTCGACGCTGGCCTCGTCGTTCGAGAAGCGCGCCGAGGCGCGTGAGGTGGTGGTGGTGGGGATGGAGCATGCACCGGGGCTGCGCAACTACCTGGAGCGACAGACGTACACCGTCAAGCTGGCGCCGCCTGACTACGAGTTGCAACTCAAGGAGAGCCGCCTGCAGGACCCGGTGCTGGTGGTGCCGGTCGACTTCGAGCAGAAGCTGCGTGCGGGCGATACGCCTGTGCTCGAAGTCGTCAGCCACAGTGCCAACCAGCGCGCGCAGGGCGGCGTCAACCGCATCTCGGGCTTGCTGAGAGGCTACAACCAGGAGCAGGCCGCGCTTCGCCTGCTGGTCCGCGGCGTGTCGCCCTCGTTGCTGCAGTCAGTGGAGATCAACGAGTTCGACCTGGCCAGCCCGGCCACGCGTGGCGCGCAGTTGTCCTTCATGCTGCCATTCTTCGTGCTGATGGCCGTGCTCTATGGCGCCTTGAACGCGGCCCTGGACACGACGGCCGGCGAGCGCGAGCGCGGTTCGCTCGAAGCCCTGCTAACGGCGCCGA